>CALODD010000041.1:0-33931 GCA_942491945.1 uncultured Gammaproteobacteria bacterium
TGCACTATTGATTTGAAAACTGCTGTAACTAACAATAAGCAGATTTAAAGTTATGGCATACTCATGGATTAATCAAAGACTAAACGATTTAGAAAATAACATTCAAAGAGATTTTCAATTACTATATATTCCAGGATAAAACAGGGATTACTAAACATAAGTTTCAATAAATAGTGCAAGATAACCTATTGAGTAAAATAATATAAAAATTAATGTGTTCATCAAAACAACTTCCCGACCAACATCATATCGAAAAAATTCGTCAACGTCTTTGGTGTGGCAGAGAATTTGGTCAGGCTTCAGTTATGATTGGGGCAGGTTTTAGCTGTAATGCGGATCCTGTATCATCTAGGAGTCCTAAATTTCCTCTGTGGTGGGACTTAATGAAAAAAATGCGTAATGATTTAAGTCATTTACCTGAAAGTGTTTTAAATGATTTGGATGCTTTAGAGTTGGCAAGCGAATATGAAAAGGTTTTTGGCAGACAACAATTAGAACAATTTTTAATTGATTCGATACCAGATAAACCATACAATCCAGGTAATTCAGGATTGGCAGAGTGAACAATAATGATGTCCACTCAAAGAAGGTTTCAAAATCGGGCTCCATACCCCACCAGCTACCGGTATACAGCGCGACTGCCAGTGTCATGATCTGCATTCCAAATAGCCCAGCCACGCCAATACGCCGCAGCAGATCTTTGCGTTCCTGCTCTACAATGGCATGCTGACGTTTAGGGTCATAGGGATGAGCCAGATAGCCGATACGGCTAACTGCTTCGATAATCTCACTCAACAGAAATTTGTTCGTGATTCCAGCGAATATGTGCACGATGGGTTGAGTAGTTAATCTGTACTCGATCTACACCTGGTAAACTCGCCAGGTACTGCTCGTTAAGCCAGATGCATGCTGCACAGGTAATTCCTTCCAGTATTAACGATACTTCTTTAAACTGACCTTCGGATTCAGTTACAAATCGATCCTGTACCGCTGGAATATCATAAGCTTTGAGTTGTGTAAGAAAATCTGGAACCAGTTCCTTACCTGTCGGTGCATTATCAGTGCGAAACTGGTAATAGCTGTCCATACCCGAATCAACAATCGCCTGGGCCACTGCCTGACAACCAGGACAACACATCTCCTGATCATGGTCTTTTATATAAACAGTAAATTTTGACACCGCATCTTCTGGAACAGGAAGACCGCAGTGGAAACAGGACAGGGACATCTAGGTATAGAATCTGAAAAAATCGTGATTCTAGTGGCTTAGTTCATGCTATGGCTTGACGAATATCAAAGGAGAGGATGTTCGCTTAACACCAGCTTCTTATCGAATTGAGCGAGTTCAGTAAGCGCGGGTTCATTATGAATCGTCAGTCGGCGGTGCTTAACAGTTAACAATCCATCATCCGTTAACTCTCTCAGTGTACGACTAACATGAACGGACGTGAGGCCCATTGCATCCGCTAGATCCTCCTGTGAGAGAGGGAATGCAATACTATTCTCTTCAGAATCGGGAATAATATTCCCCAGCACTTTAACGCGGTGATATAACTCAAGAAACAGGAACGCTAAACGCTCTTTTGCTGATTTACGACCAATACCCAGCATATGTTGCTGACACAGGCGCATACTTTGCGTGTTCATTTCCATCATTCGAGCGCTCAATTCATTACGCTCTTTTAATACCTGCTCAAGCTGTTCCATTGGAAAGGCACAGACCGTAACTTCCGTGACCGTTTGCGCGCTGTAGTGGATAGGGCCTGCGCTATCTGGATGAAAACCGATAAAATCGCCTGGTAATGCAAAACGATGAATTTGACGGTCACCATTTGCAGAAGTTTGATAAAGAGCGACCCAACCGGTAAATAAAGTATAGGCATATTTGTTCTTAAGCCCTTCTTCAACAAGGCGTCGCTTAGGTTTAACAATAAATTGCTGTTCGCGATAATTCTGCGTCCAGTCAAGGTTTTCCATCGACACACCTTGAAATAACGCGAGTTTGCGTACAGGACATACCGTACAACGGGTATGTTCACCTTTCTTTACTACAAAATTATTATAATTGATCGCCATACCACTTTAATTTTTAACCCAGATCAACCTCAGCCACAATCTTAATCTATATTGCTCCCGTTGCACACTATCTAAATAAAACTGGTAATAGTTGATTTAGCTAACTATTTTTGTGTAATTGATTTATGTCAATGAGGTTAGTCGCACCAGTTGCTAACCTCCCATGCCAGAATTGTGTGAATAGATTTAATAAGAATTAGCATATTCTGATTTATTTAATTTGATTTAACTTTTTACCAGGGGGAATTCCAGTATGGTAATAGGAAATATCATCGGGCTATTTAGTAGCCCGACTAAAACGTGGGAAAACATTCGTGAGTCACAATGCGATGCTACCGCATGTCTTTTTAAACACGTTGCTCTAATGGCAATGATACCGGCCATCTCAGGCTATGTTGGAACAACACAGGTTGGCTGGTCTATCGGTGCTAGTGGTACTCATTATCTCAGTAATGAAAGTGCTGGCATGATTGCTGTTCTCACCTATCTGGCCATGATCGTCGGTGTTTTTGGCATGGGCTTCATGGTTCGCTGGATGTCTATTACCTATGGCGAAGAAATGCCACTGGGTCGTTGTGTTGTTTTTGCTGCCTATGTAGCAACACCACTCTTTCTAATTGGCCTAATGATGCTTTACCCCATACTTTGGCTAAATATGCTTCTGGGTCTACCAGCGGTTGCTTATACCGTTTACCTGCTCTACGCAGGCATTCCCGTCATGATGGATGTAAACCAGGAAAAAGGCTTCCTGTTTGCTAGCTCAATACTTGGCCTCGGCCTTGTTGCGATGGTCGCAATCCTGGCGACTACCGTCATTCTCTGGGGTTATGGTTTCGGGCCAGCGCTCGTTAACTAATCGATACCTAATACCAATAAAATTTTTGTTTCTGGAGCAACGTTATGAGTGATACCAATACATATCATGACAAAGTTGTCCGACAGTTTGCTGTAATGACCGTTATCTGGGCATTTGTAGGCATGCTGGTCGGAGTAATTATTGCAGCACAGCTCGCCTGGCCTGCACTCAACTTTGATCTTCCCTGGCTGACTTTCAGCCGTTTACGCCCACTGCATACCAATGCGGTGATTTTCGCCTTTGGTGGCTCGGCACTATTCGCCTCCGCCTACTACATCGTTCAGCGTACTTGTCATGTACGTCTGTTTGCACCCGGCCTTGCATCATTTACCTTCTGGGGCTGGCAACTGATCATTTTATCAGCTGCAATTTCATTTCCTTTAGGTATTACTACTTCTAAGGAATATGCTGAGCTGGAGTGGCCAATTGACATCGCAATTGCTGTCGTCTGGGTATCATTTGCAATCGTATTCTTCGGCACCATCGTGAAGCGAAAGGTTGAGCATATCTATGTAGCAAACTGGTTTTTCGGCGGCCTGATTATTGTTGTTGCCATGCTGCATATTGTTAACAGTATGGCTGTGCCAATCGTGTTCTTTGGCGGTTCCTGGCTAAAATCTTATTCACTATTTACCGGTGCGCAGGATGCCATGGTGCAATGGTGGTATGGGCATAACGCTGTAGGCTTCTTCCTGACGGCTGGTTTCCTGGGAATGATGTACTACTTCATTCCTAAACAGGCAGAGCGTCCAGTTTATTCTTACCGTTTATCGATTGTTCACTTCTGGGCTCTGGTATTTACCTATATCTGGGCTGGTCCTCACCATCTTCTGTACACAGCTCTACCTGACTGGACACAGTCATTAGGCATGGTGTTCTCACTGATTCTGTTAGCGCCGTCATGGGGTGGCATGATCAACGGCATCATGACGCTATCAGGCGCATGGGAAAAACTTCGTACTGACCCAGTCCTTCGATTCCTGGTTGTATCTGTGTCTTTCTACGGTATGGCGACATTTGAAGGTCCGATGATGGCTATCAAGACCGTTAACTCCCTGTCTCACTACACGGACTGGACTATCGGGCACGTACATGCCGGTGCTCTTGGCTGGAATGGCCTGGTGACCTTTGGTGCCATGTACTACCTCATTCCAAAATTATGGAATCGTGAGATCTATAGCCTTAAGCTGGTCGAGGTTCATTTCTGGACATCAACCATCGGTATCGTGCTCTACATCGCTTCAATGTGGGTAGCAGGCATCATGCAAGGTCTAATGTGGCGCGCAGTAAACACTGACGGCACGCTGACATACAGCTTCGTTGAATCACTACAGGCCATGTATCCGTTCTATATGGTTAGAACACTGGGTGGTGCAATCTTCGTTCTCGGTATCGTCATCATGATGTACAACCTGTACAAAACCGTTGCGGGTGCCAAGGCTGCTGAAGCCGCTATCCCTGCACCAGCACATTAAGGAGACCATCAATGGCTAATGCACATGAGAAAGTAGAAAAAAATATTGGTCTGATGATTGTCCTGACCCTGCTGGTCGCAGCAATTGGTGGTCTTGTACAAATCGTTCCGCTGGCATTCCAAAGCTCGATAACAGAACCGGTGGATGGCTTAAAACCATACACCGCTCTGCAGCTGGAAGGACGTGACATCTATATTCGTGAAGGCTGTTCGCTATGTCACTCACAGATGATTCGCCCTTTCCGTTGGGAAACAGAGCGTTATGGACATTATTCGGTCGCAGGTGAATTCGTATATGACCGTCCATTTCTCTGGGGCTCCAAGCGTACTGGTCCTGATGTACATCGTGTTGGTGGCCGCTATTCCGACGAATGGCATCGTGCTCACCTGATCAATCCACGTGATGTAGTACCAGAGTCCAACATGCCCGGTTACCCATGGTTAGAAGAAGCTGAATTATCAACGGCAGATATTGCGCCGAAGATGAAGACGCTCAAGGCACTTGGACATCCATATAGCGATGATGAAATTGCTAACGCTGAAAAAGCACTGGAAGGCAAGACTGAAATGGATGCGGTAATTGCGTATCTACAAGGTCTCGGCACCAGCGTGAAGACACGTCGATAGGGGGAAATGATGGACTCAATTACATTTCATACGATATGGACTATCTTCATGATGGCTACCTTTGTGGGCCTGATTATCTGGCTCATGATTGGCAAGCAGAAAAAAGAGTTTGATGACGCTGCACAAATTCCTTTGCAAGATGAGTCTCACCTAAATGTAGCAACATCATCAAATGGGGGTAACAACCATGAGTGATTTTAATAGTGAATTCTGGAGCTGGTTTATCGGCATCGTTTCAGTCGTTGGCATCCTTGCCTGCTTCTGGCTCGTTATGTGGATGAACACCGGTAAAGCACCTAAGAAAGGTGAAGAAGTTAAGACAATGGGACATGTCTGGGATGAAGATCTCGCAGAGCTAAACAACCCACTACCTGGCTGGTGGAAAAACATGTTCTATATCACCTGTGTCTTCGGTCTGATCTATCTGGTGCTCTACCCTGGACTAGGCTCCTATAAAGGCATTCTTGGCTGGACTCAGATCAACCAGTTAGAAGAGGAAGAGAAAGCTGCCGAAGAAGAATACGGCCCTATCTTCGCTAAGTACGCCAAAATGGATCTGAAAGCCCTTGGTTCGAATGAGGAAGCTCTTAAGATCGGTGAGCGACTTTATCTAACCTACTGCACAGGTTGCCATGGCTCTGATGCTGGCGGCGTTACTGGATTCCCAAATCTTCGTGACAACGACTGGTTATGGGGTGGTTCTCCTGAGCAGATCAAGGCAAGTATCCTTACCGGTCGTAAGGGCGTTATGCCTGGCTGGGAAGCACCACTAGGTGGTGAGAAAGGTGTGCATGAGATGACTCAGTATGTTTTAAGTCTCAGTAACCGCCCTGGTATCGATCAGGCAGCTGCTGATGCTGGTAAGGTGAAGTTCACAGCTATGTGTTCTGGCTGTCACCTGCCAACTGGTATTGGCCTAACAGGCACTGGGCGCACCAAACCTGACAGACAATGTCTGGTTTTATGGTGGTCATGAAAAGCGAGGTTGCTGAATCGATCGGTAAAGGTCGTACTGGCGTTATGCCAGCACACGGTGAATTCCTCGGCGAAGAGAAGGTTCATCTGCTAGCAGCTTATATCTACCGTTTATCTCAGTAGTCTTTTACTACTCTTCTGTAGTACTGCGGCCTGCATTAGCAGGCCGCATTTCTTTCTTAACTTGAATTTCTTTTTATATATAAACAACAATACCCGTGCGTCTGAATTAATCTACTATATGGATTTATGAAGACATGAACAGGAAGATAGCGCCAATGAGGAAAAGAAAATGACGACAGAGCACAAAATTCCACTTGTACAACGTATATCTGCTGTCCTATGGCCATCTTTTATCGTTGCCGGTATAGCGAATAGTTTCTTCTTTGTGTTCTTCGCGCCAAATGATTTATTACTCATTGCTGGTATCAACGAAGGCAGTCAAATCGGCGTATATTCCATCGGCTTCTTTATTTTCTGGATGATTACGGCGTGTTCAAGTGCTGCTACAACGTATTTCCTCAGGGTTTGTCATATCCCAGTTCAAATAGAAGAAGAGTAAGAATCAATGTCAGACAAGGCAACAGATCAGGACGTCGAAGAGTCGTTATATAGTAAACGACAGAAAATCTATGCCCGTGAGGTACATGGCCTGTTTGCTAGTTTACGCTGGTTAGCTGTCGTTGTTCTATTAGGTGGTTACTACCTTGCAGCATGGATTAACTGGGATGGCCGTCAGATTCTGCTGTTTGACTTACCTGAACGTAAATTTCATATCTTGCTCTGGACATTCTGGCCGCAGGATTTCTTCTACCTGGCGGTAATGCTCATCATCGCTGCCCTTTCACTATTTTTCTTCACCGCCATTGCTGGTCGATTATGGTGTGGTTACGCCTGCCCTCAAACCGTATGGACAGAAATTTTCATGTGGTTTGAGCGCAAGATTGAAGGTGATCGCCCCAAACAGATGAAACTCGATAAGATGCCGTGGAATGCATATAAACTTCGCACTAAAGGCTTAAAGCATCTTATCTGGCTCATATTTGGCATCTGGACAGGTTTTACTTTTGTCGGCTATTTCACGCCAATAAGAGAGTTATGGGATAGCGTGTTGGCACTGAGTACCGGGCCCTGGGAAACTTTCTGGATTTTCTTCTACGGCTTTGCCACATGGGGTAATGCTGGCTTTATGCGCGAACAAGTGTGCATTTACATGTGTCCATACGCCCGCTTCCAATCCGCTATGTTTGATAAAGATACTATGGTTGTGTCTTATGATGAAGCACGCGGCGAACCCAGAGGCTCGCGCAAACGTAGCGAAGACCCAGATGAAAAAGGTCTGGGTTCATGCATAGACTGTAATATCTGTGTACAGGTCTGCCCTACTGGTATCGATATTCGCAATGGCATGCAGTATCAATGCATCGGATGCGCTGCCTGTATCGATGCCTGTGATGATGTGATGGATAAGATGGGTTATGAGAAAGGCCTTGTCCGATACACCACTCACAACATCCTCGAAGGTGGAGAGCAACATGTATTACGGCCTCGTATTTTCGTCTATGGCGCCATATTAGTGTTACTAACTGTCGGTCTTCTGTACTCCATCATCACACGAGTGCCACTAGAACTCGATGTGATTCGTGATCGAAACAAGCTCTACAGCGAGACCTATGATGGCATGGTCGAAAACGTATATACCCTGAAACTGGCAAATAAAACCCAGGATGACCATGATTTCATGTTGACCGTTACAGGTATTGAAGAACTATCAATCACTGCGGAAAAAGATGTCATTCCTGTGCCGTCAGGTGAAGTCGTCACCGTATGGGCTCGCCTGAAGGCAGATCCTTATAAACTACCCGGCCGTAGTGTCCCCATCGACTTCAAGATACAATCCATGAATGATGAAACATTGCACACTATTGAAGATGCTAAATTTCTGGGGCCAAAACGCTAATGGAGATGAGTGACAATACGCCGGTTAAACCATGGTATCGACAACCTATGGTATGGCTGGTCGTTGGAATTCCAGGAACAGCCGTTATAGTTGGTTTATCCCTTCTGACACTATCGCTCAATATAGACCTTGGTCTGGTCAGTGATGATTACTATAAAAGAGGTAAAGCGATTAATGTTGATTTGAGTAAAGACAAGCGAGCACATGAGCTTGGTTTTCGTGGCATGTTGAATTACAACATTAATGAGAAAAAACTAGCGGTAACTCTGGCATCCACAACAGGCGTTGAACTACCTCAACAGATTAAACTCGATATCATGCATGCCACACTTGGTGAAAAAGATATTGAAATTGATCTCAATAGTCAGGGGTCTGGTTTATATCAGGCTACTCTCAAAAACTCCCTGCCCGTTGGCCCGTGGGAAGTACGCCTATCGAGTAAGGAATGGCGCATCCATGGACGAATCAAAACCCCGGATAACCTGAACACGTCTCTCCTACCGTTATACTAATCTGATAGTTAGACAACTGTTTGACTTGGTATTTATATGCTGCCACGATTGCGCCACATAAAGATAGCGCGATTCAGGCACAATTATTAATATTCAAATATACAAATTACTTGGTCTTGTAACGACTTGCATAGTTGCATTGTCTGCATGCCAAAGCACATCACCTACCCGCCTAAACGATAAGCCTGTCGTTGCCCTTGAGGCGAGCAATGAGGAACTGCCTGCCTATAGCGAGCTAACTCAAAAAGAAACACAGGAAACTTTAAAGCGTTTACAGATGATGCGTAAACGTCAGGCCGCCGAAGAAGTAAAAGGCTATCAAGGTCCTATTCGTCATGTCTGGGATCGAGTACTCGCGAACAAGCAAATCGATTTCAGGGACAATCTCCGAATCGAAAAGCAGGCCACTATCCTGCTACGAAACCCCGAGTATCTGCAGAGAGTCAGTAAACGCTCTGAACCTTTCATTTACTTCATTCTGGAAGAGATCAAAAAACGTAACTTGCCGGCTGAACTAGCCCTGTTACCTGTTATTGAAAGCGCATACCGACCGACCGCTCGCTCACGTTCCAGTGCTGTTGGCCTATGGCAGTTTATACCGTCTACAAGCCGTTTTCTCGGCATGAAAAGCAACTGGTGGTACGACGCACGCCGTGACACGATTGTTGCTACTAAATACGCTCTGGACTATCTGAGTACGATCAACAAGAAATTTGACGGCGACTGGCTATTAACGCTGGCGGCATACAACGCTGGACATGGCAGAGTCAGTCGCGCAATGGCCAAGAATAGAAAGGCAGGTAAACCTACAGACTTCTGGAGCCTGAAGCTACCAGAAGAAACTATGCACTATGTCCCAAGATTTCTTGCCGTTAGTCGGATCTTTACACAGGCAGACGATTACCAGGTTTCACTCTTCAACGTTCCAAATAAGCCTTTCTTTGTACAGGTAAACATAGACGACCAGGTGGATTTAAATGTCGCAGCTGAAATTGCTGGCATCCCTGCAAAAACACTAAAACATTACAATGCTGGCTTTTTACGCTGGGCAACAGCACCTAATGGCCCTCACCGACTACTCCTTCCGATTGAACGCTCGAAAGGTTTCACCACCAAGCTGGCAAAGTTGTCAGAACAGGAGCGTCTTCGATGGGTCAAGCATACCGTGGAGCGAGGAGATACATTAACGGGTATAGCCTTTCGCTACGGCATCGGCGTCAGTCTACTGAAAAAGACCAATAAACTCCGTTCATCACTGATCCGCCCAGGTGATCGGCTACTGGTACCTTTATCACATAGGAAAGTCGCTAAGAACAGCAGTAAAAAACGTAACGAAAAAACAGCTCGCGATGCCAATGGTAAGTACCATACAGTTAAACGTGGCGATAGCTTATGGTTGATTGCTCGAAAATATAATCTTCAACTGAAAAAGCTACTCAGGCTGAATAAACTCAAAAAGAATTCAGTTCTGCAACTGGGGCAACAACTACTTATTGGTATGAAGCCGGCAGATAAGTCGGATACAAAGAAGCTGGCCCTCAATATCAATCATTAAGACAATCAGGCCCGCACAAAAAAGCCCGTACCTGTCAACGCAGGTACGGGCTTTTTATTTTAGAAATTATGAGTTGTAGTAGGCAGCAGCAGCTTCCACTGCCCCACTCTTACCTAATGCGCTTTCAAGCGCTGTAAGACAGGTCATAACGTGGCGTTGCGTACACGACGAGCCCATCAGACCAATACGCCAGATCTTGCCTGCCATATCACCCAGACCAGCACCGATTTCCAGACCAAACTGCTGCAATAACTGACCACGGACTGCAGCATCATCGACACCATCAGGAATACTGACAGCATTTAATTGAGGTAACCTGTCTCCTTCTGCAACGATAAAGGACATACCAATTGCCTCAAGCCCCGCACGTAACCCCCCATGGTGATAGGCATGACGTTGCCACGCATTTTCAGGCCTTCTTCCTGAACCATTGTCAGTGCTTCGTGCAGACCATATAGTGCATTAATTGGCGCCGTATGGTGATAAGCACGCTTGGCATTTTCACCCCAGTAGCCCATAACCAGATTGAGATCGAGAAACCAGCTCTGAACAGGTGTCTCACGTCCCTGAATACGCTCTAATGCTGCTTCGCTAAATGTTACGGGAGACAAACCTGGAGTACAGGACATACATTTCTGTGTACCAGAATACACAGCATCAAGTTGCCATTCATCGACCTTTAGCTCTACACCGCCTAAGGATGTCACTGTATCCGCAATGACCAGACAATCATGATTATGTGCGATCTCACTGATGGTTTTCGCATCAGATAATGCACCGGTTGAGGTTTCAGCGTGTACAAAGGCCACGACCTTTGTATCAGGGTGTGCCTTCAGAGCATCTTCAAGTTTCTGAGGATCAACTGCATCACCCCAGGCATCATCGACCATGATTGCTTCGCCGCCGCAACGGATTACATTTTGTTCCATGCGACTGCCGAATACACCGTTACGACAGATAATAACCTTATCACCTGGCTCTACCAGATTAACAAAACAGCTTTCCATACCCGCCGAACCCGGTGCTGAAACCGGCATCGTCATGGCATTTTCTGTCTGAAATGCATACTGAAGTAATCCTTTGATTTCATCCATCATGCCAACAAAGGCTGGATCCAGATGACCAATTGTTGGACGAGACATGGCCTCCAGGATACGAGGGTGAACATCAGATGGGCCAGGACCCATCAGCATACGTAAAGGTGGATTAAAACTGGGCATCGCTACACTCAAAATCTGAAAAGACGCGCGATTATAGTCGATGAATTCTCATATACCACCCTAAGATGCACTAATGCCCTACTGGATATCCGCTATAATGCGCCGATGGGGGAAATCAGGTTCTTATTAGCTCTATTACTATCAGCTGTCATGCTTCTAGGCTGCTCACCTGATCGCAGCCACCTGGAGCAAATCAAGTTCGATAAGACGCTTACTGTTGTCACACGTAATAGCCCAACAACCTACTATCAGGGCGCTTTTGGGCCGACAGGTCTGGAGTATGATCTGGCAAAGACCTTTGCTGATTCACTCGGCGTCGAATTAAAGATTGTTGTTGAAGAGAACCTTTCGAGCATGTTCCAGCTACTTGCCGAAGGTAAAGCTGATATTGCGGCTGCTGGACTAACCGTGACTAAGGCTCGACGTGAATTTCTTGATTTTGGGCCTGGCTATATCGAAGTAACACCTCAGCTAGTCTACCGAATACGAAATAACAATCGACGCCCGAGAAAGTTCGCTGATCTGGTCGGCAAAGATATCGAAGTTGTCGCTAATTCTTCTCATGTCGAGGTATTAAAAGAGCTCAAGGAAAAGCACCCAGAGTTGCAGTGGCAAGAGAGTGAAGAACACAGTAGCGACGAACTTATGCAGCTCGTCTGGTCACAGTTTATTGACTATACCGTTGCAGACTCAACAGAGCTCAAACTTAAGCAACGGTTTTACCCTGAACTCGCTGTCGCCTTTGATCTGAAAAAGCCTGACGATATCGCCTGGGCCGTGCATAAAGACATTGATGATTCTTTATTGCTGGAAATTTCTAAATTCTTTCAGCAAATCAAGGAAGACGATTCGCTAAAGATTCTGCATAACAAATATTATGGACATATCCGCAAGTTTAGCTATGTCGGCACGCAAGCCTATATGCGAGATATTCAGAATAAACTACCAGAATTCATCGACCACTTTAAACAGGCCGCGTCTGAAAACGATTTAGACTGGCGCTTATTAACTGCCGTTGGCTATCAGGAATCGCACTGGGATCCGGATGCAGTCTCACCAACCGGTGTCCGGGGCATAATGATGCTAACGAATGACACTGCCAAATTCATTGGTATTAAAAACCGTCGCGACCCTGTGCAAAGTATTCAGGGTGGCGCTAAATACCTACGTTATACGATCGATAAAATACCTGAACGTATCACTGAGCCGGATCGTACCTGGATGGCGTTGGCCGCTTACAATGTCGGTTATGGTCATCTTGAAGATGCCCGAAAAATCACCCAACAGCGCGGCGGGAACCCGGATAAATGGGTCGATGTCAAAGAAAGCTTACCATTGCTTAGCAAGAAAAAATGGTACTCGAAAACCAAATATGGGTATGCGAGAGGTAATGAGCCCGTTGGTTATGTGTCTAATATCAGAAACTATTTCGAGCTACTCGTCTGGCATGACGAGAATGAATCTGAAGATTATCTGCCTACGCCAAAAATACCGTTTAACGTGACATCGCCAGCTCTATAGTAATTATCTTCGGTATCTATTGACCCAGTAGCTCGGCTTCCAGCGATAAAAAGACCTGATAGGCATTAATACGATTTGCTGCCTGGAAGGCCGGTATATGTTCGAATTGTTTCCAGCTAGCTTCACCATAGGCTTCATCGAAACTCATCATTTCTTCAACCGCATTACCCATCTGACCGCGTAATGCCTGCAGGTAATCTCGCATCAATGAAACAACCGCATTCGGGTCATTCGCTAAATCACCATGCCCTGGAATCAATGCCTTCATTTGCTGCTGTCCCATTCGGTTTAACACTTCCAGCCATTCTTTCGTATTGGCATCACCAACAAATGGTACGCGTCCTTCAAAGATAATATCGCCCGATATAAGTACTCTATCTGGATTAACATAGACGCTTAGATCACCATCGGAATGCGCTCGGCCTAAATAAGAAATGACCAGCTCAGTACCACCGATATCAAAGGCTTCTGTCGCATCAATCATACGATCTGGCACAACAAGACGCGTGTTTTCATTGACCCATGGCTCAAGAGAGAAACGACGTTCATCCAGCCTTTCCGCTGCCTGTGGGGAATCCAGATACTGATCAACACCATATGGTGCCAGAACCTCGGCGCCCTCATCCTGGAACACCTGTAAGCCATAGATATGATCGGCGTGATAGTGCGTTGCAATAACTTTGAGGATTGGCTTATCTGAGATCTGTCTGATTTTACTCAGAAGTAGATGTGCCAGCGACGGTGTACCAAGAGCATCGACTACAACAATACCTTTGTCTCCAATCACCACACTCGCATTAGAAATAAATCCTTCGTTATCAGTCGCAATGCCTGTTGCACCTTGCGCAAACCAGACATGATCTGACACCTGTTTGAGCTCCATTTCCACTTCACTCGGCGCATATGTAGTCGCTGCGGGCGCCGCTGTTTTTTCTGACTGAGAATTTTCGACTACAGCAATACTAGCAGCGTCTTGCTCAACGACAGTCTGTTCCACTGTTGATGATTTTTGATCGCAGGCAAACAAAACCATCGACAGGCTGATTACGATAATATTTTTTAGCATCATTTCCGTTTTCTTTTTTCACGAAAGAAAGAAGACAGCATCTCGCTGCACTCCTGTCCCAGAACACCGCTTGTTACACTGATTTTATGGTTTAGATAGTCATGCTCTAATGCCTTGTGCTGGCTATCGATGGCTCCAGTTTTGAGGTCTTTAGCCGCATATACAAGCCGATCAATACGTGCATGAACCATGGCACCAGCACACATCTGACAGGGCTCTAAGGTAACATATAAAGTACATCCGGGAAGACGGTAGTTCTCGAGTTTCTGAGACGCATTACGCAATGCCAGCATTTCTGCATGTGCACTGGGATCGGAATCAATGATTGAGCGATTATAGCCTTCACCAACGATTTTACCTTCAAAAACCACTACAGCACCGACCGGCACTTCATCAATCTCGCGTGCAATATGTGCCTGTTCGATAGCAGACTGCATCCATTTTTCATCGCTATACATTAGAATAACTATGGAGAAATGGGCCGTGGCTAGTCAAGCGTTGATGATATATAAGAATTCCAGTTATTCAGACCACCCTGTAACAACAGGATATTATCGAAACCATCCATATTGAGTAATAGCTGCGCACGCGATGAATACAGCATGGTATTGCAATAGACTACCACCGTACGGTCGGTTGGGATTTCATTGCTACGTTCCAGTACATCTCGCCAGTCCATATTAACTGATCCTGGCAATCGTAATCCGGATCTATACTGATGGGAAGAATTAACGTTCACAAGATAGACATTCTCAAGCCCGGCCTGATACAACTGCTGTGGAGTAATTATCCCAGTGTTTCGCTCAGCAAATTCCAGAAAGTCCGCCGCTACTTCCCTGAAGCTATTCGACGCGAAACTAACATTAGAGAAGAGAATAGCGCTTATCAGTAATAACCAGACTGGTTTCATAATTCGGCTCAGAATGTATCTGATAAAAGTATAACGAAAGGAAAGTGATTTCCCATCAGAAGAACTTTAATACAGGTTATAGATCGCCTACTCCCACTCAATGGTTGCAGGCGGTTTACCAGAAATATCATAAGCAACACGAGAGATACCTGGAATTTCGTTAATAATTCGACGTGAAACAGGTGGTCTCGAAAAATTCATAAGGCGAAATGTGCCCAACGTGCTGTCATAAAATCAATCGTTTCTACAGCACGTAATGCAACTACATATTGATAACGGCGACCATCACCAGTAACACCGACTGATTTAACCGGTAAAAATACAGTAAAGGCCTGACTTACTTTGTCATACCAGATCGTGTTTATCGCGAAGCTCCTCAATAAAAATATTATCTGCTAGACGCAAAATATCGGCATATTCTTTTTTCACTTCACCGAGTATACGTACACCTAAACCAGGACCTGGGAATGGATGACGATAGACCATGTCATACGGCAAACCCAGTTCAACACCGAGCTTACGTACTTCATCTTTAAACAGTTCACGTAATGGTTCGCAGAGTTTCAATTTCATGTGCTCTGGTAAACCACCCACGTTATGATGTGATTTAATTAAATGTGCCTTACCTGTTTTCGCACCTGCTGATTCAATAACATCAGGATAGATGGTGCCTTGCGCTAACCATTTTGCATTACTTAGTTTATTGGATTCTTCTTCAAAAATTTCAACGAACAGGTTTCCAATGATTTTACGCTTGGCTTCTGGATCGGAAACATCTTTTAACGCAGTTAAAAAACGTGCCTCGGCATCCACACGAATAACCTTAACACCCATGTGTTCAGCAAAGGTCGCCATAACCTGGTCACCTTCCTTTAAGCGCAGCAACCCATTATCAACAAACACACAGGTCAGTTGTGCACCAATGGCTTTATGCAATAATGCCGCAACAACCGATGAATCAACACCACCTGATAAACCAAGCAATATCTTCGTCATTACCTACATCGTTTTCGAATTCGCTCAATCGTTGTCTTCAATAATATTGTCGGCAGTCCATTCTGCTGCACAGCCACAAATATCATGTACAAAACGCTCGATGATACGCTGACCCTGATTGGTGTGCGTAACTTCCGGATGGAATTGCAGACCATAAAACTGGCGCTCTTCATCGGCCATTCCCGCAATCGGTGCATTATCGGTTGATGGCCATAAGTTTGAAACCATCGGGTAATTCCTCTACGTGATCACCGTGGCTCATCCAGACATCAAGTAAGCCATATCCTTCATTGATTGATCATCTTCAATATCTTTTAGTAACGCAGTATGCCCGTGGCAACGTACTTGTGCATAACCCATATTCATGTTTTAGTGCATTTTCAACTTTACCACCCAATTGTGCCGCCATGGTCTGCATACCGTAACAAATACCAAGTACAGGCACACCTGCTTCAAACAGACATTGATCCGCACGTGGTGTTTCATTATCGGTAACAGTTTCCGGGCCACCGGACAGAATGATGCCTTTCGGTTTAAAGGACTGAAAATGTTCAACATCGGCATCGTACGGCATGATTTCACAATACACACCCGCCTCTCGAACACGGCGTGCGATGAGCTGAGTGTACTGGGAACCAAAGTCTACGATCAGTATCCGATCAGAATGGATATCAGTCATGAGGGTTGTGTCCTGCTTTGTAGCAACGTTTGTTGCCGCGTTACTTATCTAGATATGTACAAAAATATTTGCCTAACTAATTGCCAGTTATTTATGGTAATTTGGCGCTTCCTTCGTAATGGTTACATCATGCACATGGCTTTCTTTCATGCCTGCGCCGGTAATCTTCACAAATTCAGGTTTGGTACGCATATCGTCCAGAGTTGCACAACCCACGTAGCCCATACTAGCTCGTAAGCCGCCAATCAGCTGATGCACGATCGGAATCAATGAACCTTTGAACGGTACGCGTCCTTCGATACCCTCGGGAACCAGTTTTTCAGCTTCTACTGAATCCTGGAAATAACGATCACTTGAGCCTTCCTTACCGGCCATAGCACCGAGAGAACCCATACCGCGGTAAGATTTATAAGAACGGCCCTGATATAACTCGACTTCACCTGGCGCTTCTTCAGTACCGGCAAACATACTGCCCATCATGACAGTCGATGCGCCTGCAACGATTGCCTTCGACATATCGCCTGAATAACGGATACCACCATCCGCAATAGCCGGGATACCTTTTTTCTCCAGGGCACGAACGGCTTCTGAAATGGCTGTCACCTGCGGCACACCAACACCAGCAATAATTCGTGTCGTACAGATTGAACCTGGGCCAATGCCTACTTTCACAGCATCTGCTCCAGCCTCAGCCAGCGCAAGTGCTGCGTCATGGCTAGCAATATTGCCGCCAATAACCTGAACATCGGGGAAATTCTTCTTTACCCAGGTCACACGATCCAACACGCCTCGCGAATGCCCATGCGCCGTATCAACGACCACGACATCGACGCCAGCTTCAGCCAGTGCCGCAACACGCTCTTCCGTGCCTTCACCCGTACCGACCGCAGCACCGACGCGTAAACGCTCCTGACTATCTTTGCTCGCCTGGGGTTTGTCCTTTGCTTTCTGAATGTCTTTAACGGTGATCATGCCACGTAGCTGAAAGTCGTCATTTACAACCAGAATCTTCTCAATACGGTTTTGATGAAGTAAATCAATCACTTCTGCTCGATCTGCTCCCTCTTTAACCGTCACCAGGCGATCTTTGGGAGTCATAATGTTCGCGACCGGATCATCTAAATGGCGCTCAAAACGCAAATCACGGCTTGTGACGATACCAAGTAGTTCGTCTTTATCGACAACAGGCATGCCAGAAAAACCCTTACGCTCTCGTAATGCAATGACGTCACCGATTTTCATATCTGGGGTAACCGTAACCGGATCAGTAATCACACCACTTTCAAATTTCTTCACTAGACGCACTTCACGAGCCTGTTGATCACTCGTCATATTCTTATGAATGATGCCGATTCCACCTTCCTGAGCTAGCGCGATAGCAAGGCGAGACTCGGTAACTGTATCCATAGCCGCAGATATCAACGGGATCTGCAGACGGATATCTCGAGTTAGCTGTGTAGAAAGATCGACATCCTTGGGTAAAACTTCCGAATAAGCGGGTAGCAGTAGGACATCGTCAAACGTCAGGGCTTCATGGGAAATTCGCATTGACTAATTTACTCCTGCGATGTGACGTGGTCGGGATAGCCGGCTATTATACATTCGAATATTTTCGGGGACACCCCGTTTCGATGTTTCACAACCCTTAACTTAAATAAATGTCGTCGACTCGCCAAATTTATACTGTTGCAGAACTCAATAATGATGTCCGACTCACGCTAGAACGTGGTATTGGGCTCATCTGGCTCGAAGCTGAAATCTCCAGACTAGCTCGTCCGGCCTCTGGTCACTGGTATTTTTCTTTGAAAGATGATCGTGCCCAGGTCAGTTGTGCATTTTTCAAACAGCGAAACCGCCTGGTGAATTTCAATGTTGAAGAAGGTCAAAAAGTTCTGGTTCGAGGAAAAGTCAGCCTTTACGAACCTCGTGGCGATTATCAGCTCATTGTCGACCATCTGGAGCTAGCGGGTGAAGGCGACCTGCAGCGCCAGTTTGAGTTATTAAAACAGCAATTACGGCAAGAAGGCCTGTTTGACGAAGCACATAAACAGCACCTGCCAACGTATCCGAAAAATATTGGTGTGATTACATCCGCCAGTGGCGCAGCAATACGAGATATTCTACACGTTCTGAATCGACGCTATCCCACAGCACAGGTCACTATCTACCCTTCCCTCGTTCAGGGTGATGGCGCAGCGACCAATCTCACCCGAATGCTACAGCTTGCAGACCAGCGGGCAGAATGTGATGTGCTATTAATCAGTCGGGGTGGTGGTTCACTGGAAGACCTGTGGGCGTTTAATGACGAAAAACTGGCTCGCGCAATTCATCAATGTTCCATACCCGTGGTCAGTGGCGTCGGCCACGAGGTAGATTTCACCATCTGTGATTTTGTTGCCGATGTCCGTGCGCCAACCCCTTCTGCTGCAGCCGAAATCATCACCCCCGACAGCCATGATTTACAGGAACAGACAAAAAGAGTTCAGCGCCAACTCACTAACGTATTTGAACGAACACTGCATAACCATCAGCAAAGACTCGACTGGCTAAGCCAACGGTTACAACAATTGCATCCTGGAAGCCGAATACAGTTACAGAAGAAACAGCTATCTGCACTACAGCAACGCCTGATTAATGCTCAATCACGCCAGCTAAGTACATCAAAAACTCGAATAAACTATGCATCTACAAGGCTGTTACAGCAGTCCCCTCAAACTCGCATAAGCCGAGACCTGGATTTCATACAGCAGACCCAATCTCGTCTACTTCGACAAATACAAGGTTCAGTCAGTCAAGGTAAGCAACGCATGGCAGCAAATGCTCAGGCACTTCATGCATTAAGTCCACTGGCTACCCTGTCTCGTGGTTATAGCGTCACTCGAAAAGATAAAACGACAACCCCTGTTCAATCCGCATCAGAACTCAGCGTTAATGATGTTATCGAAACTCAGCTACATGATGGCCGAGTTGTTTCCAAAGTTGAGACTGTAAAGTCATGAGATATTTAAAACTATTAATTGGTCTGCTATTCATTATTTCACTTGGCAGCAGCTATGCACTTCCCCGAGAAGAGCGCGTCCCAGGTGGCATCGCCATTGTTCCTATTCCAGCAACATTGACGCCGATTACTGCACATTACAATAAAAAGCCGGTAATGCTGTTGCAGGAAAACGATAATTATTTTGCTGTTATCGGACTTGCCTTGACTACCAAACCGGGGCAACACGCCCTTGAAGTAACGTCCAGTTCAAATACGAAGAGTACAATTAAATTTGAGGTGTCAGGTAAAGAGTACAAAGCCCAATATCTAACGATCAAGAACAAACGCAAAGTTAATCCCTATAAGAATGATATGCCTCGCATCCTGTCTGATAAGGCGCGAATCACGAAAGCATTCAACCACTTTGATGCGTCACGAACGCCGGATAACTTTACTCTTCATCAACCCGTTGAGGGTCGGTATAGCAGCCCATTCGGCTTACGCCGGTTTTTTAATAAGCAACCGAGAAAACCGCATAGTGGTTTAGATATCGCAGCACCGACTGGTACTAGTATTCAAGCTACAACAAGCGGCACCGTGATTGAAACAGGCGACTATTTTTTTAACGGCAAAACAGTATTTGTAGATCACGGCAGCGGTTTAATCAGTATGTACTGCCATATGAATCAGATTGATGTAAACGTTGGTGATAAAGTAACCCGCGGACAACACATAGGTCAGGTCGGTGCTACCGGGCGAGTGACCGGTGCGCATTTACACTGGAGTATTAGCTTAAATGGCTCACTGGTAGATCCATTACTATTTCTGGACTAGCTTTAGCTCATCATCGGTAGAAACGACACGATTACGCCCGCCTCTCTTTGCTGCATATAAGCGTTCATCGGCAACCTCGACCAGATTCGGCTCATCTTCATTCTTCCAGGCCACAACACCCGCACTTACGGTGATATTTATACTGTGTTCTGACCACTCCATATCAGCCACTTCCTGCCTGATTTTATCAGCCGTTACTATCGCCTCATCCAGGTTGGTCTGAGGTAATATTAGTAAAAACTCTTCACCACCATAACGACCCAGAATATCTTCCTGGCGTATATGCTCTCCCATCAACTTGGCAACGCGGCGCAGCACGGCATCTCCAACCAGATGCCCCCAGGAATCGTTGACCTGTTTAAAATAATCGATATCAAACATGACAACCGATAATTCATCATCATGACGTGCTGCTCGACTAATCTCACTACTTAGTCGTTCGTGCATATAACTATGGTTATAAAGACCAGTCAAACCATCCATCATCGCAAGCTTACGCAGTCGATCACGGCTGATTTTTAACTCTATCTGTGTTCGAACACGTAACAATAATTCCATTCGGTTGAATGGCTTCGTCATGTAATCGACTGCCCCAAGTTCAAGGCCATGAATGATGTCTTCGCGTTTACCTTTTGCTGATAGGAAAATAATCGGGATATCATTTGTATCTGGATTATCTTTCAGGCGATCACAACACTCATAGCCGTCAAGATTAGGCATCATGATATCGAGCAAAATGAGATCAGGATTAGTTTCTTTTACTTTGACCAGCGCTTCTAGACCATCTTGCGCCTGCACGACCTGATACTGTTCAGATTTCAATACTGTATCGAGCAAAAGCAGGTTTGCTTCATTATCATCGACGATCAGTATCGTGATCTGTCGATTATCAATCTGTAGAGTAGATTGATCCATCCCCTTAAATACAGCCTCCAATTTAGACTCTTGCTTTATATGGTTATTTCTTCCGCATAATGTCAGAAGATGGAAACCATTTCACGCACTGTAACAAACGTTTACATTCAAACGTACTAAATACAAGCATAATTTCAATACTTAAAGTCAGTAGATCATTCTTACCAACATGAATGCAAATGCCCTCGATAACAGCCTGGAAGCACTGAAACAAAGCTATATCGCTTCTTTTCCAGAAAAAAAGGAAGCGTTAGAAGCAGCCTGGCTGAATGCGAATGAGCAGCAGGAAACCATTGGTGAGTTCAAACTACTGGTACATCAACTCGCGGGCTCTGGTGGTAGTTATGGATTTAATGAGCTTAGTAGTGCTGCACGTGTACTCGATGAAAGACTTCGCGATTTAATCCAGTCTGGGGAAGATACAGAGCTGGCTAACTATGCAGGCACATACTGGAAATCTCTGATCGATACCCTGTATCGCGTTATAGATAGCACATCGTCAACCAGCCAGATTCAGACACTCGACCGAAGCACTTCTGATATTCATTTAGGTAGCCTGGTTTTCCTGGTCGAAGATGATCCAGATCAGGCGAATCGCGTCATCACACAACTTAAGCAGGATGGTTATCAGGTTGAGTATTTCTCTGATGGCAAGGATTTAAGATCTAATGTTGTAGAGCATACGCCTGACCTCATTATCATGGATATACATCTGCATGATAATCCTGAGGCCGGAATCCAGTTAGCAAGTGATTTACAGAAACTGGAACAGTGTCCTCCAGTACTATTTTTATCCAGCCATACTGATATCAGCACACGACTAAAAGCAATCAAGAGCAACGCCGCCGGGTATCTCACCAAGCCATTTAGTTTAAACAACTTGTCTCGGCATATTGAGCGGCTAATGTCGCTAACTGCTCTTAAGCACAGACAGGTACTGCATATCGGCCAATCGAATCTCGAAAGCAATGGCTATCAGAATGCTCTAGAAAAATCGGATATACATGTACATCATCTGCAACAACCGACACATATCGAAAATGAACTAAAAGAATACCATCCGAGTTTAATTATTATTGATGCTCAGATTGACGCTAACTCCAATCAAGTTAGTGGCTGTGATCTGGCACGAGTCATACGCCTGGGTGGTTGTTACACTCATGTGCCTATTCTCATCATCGGCGACAATCTGTCACTCGAAGATAAGCAACATGCGATTATATGTGGTGCTGATGATGTACTTGATATAAAAACATCTGCAGAATCCTTTGCCGCGCAGATAGATACTCGAATCGATCGTTATCACCTGTTATCTCATCAGCTGGAACATGATTTACTGACAGGGTTATTCAACCGTTCTGCTTTTATTGAACGAGCCCATACATCGATTGCTCGCTCAATACGTATACAACAACCCTTCTGCATCGCGTTGATTGACATAGAGCAGTTCCACATGATTAATGAACAATATGGACTTAATGCCGGTGATAATATTCTCAGAGAGATCGCTTCACGCCTTCAACATATTTTCCGTAGCACGGATGTGATTGGTCGATATTCTGAGGAGCGTTTTATTCTATTGTTGCCAGAAATTAACTCTTCTCACGCCAAGTCGTTGTTCGATCGAGCCATTGATAACCTCCAGACAACACCCTATGAAGTCGCACACGACGAAATTTCAATTAACGTGAGTAGCAGTGTTGTATCAGTATCGAACTTTAATGCGAAAGAAAACTTAAGCGTATTAGTTGAAGGCGTTACGCAACACGCTCTAAATGTCCTAGAAGAAGTAACACGAAATAAACGCGGCAGTTATACGATTAGCCGCTATCCTTAAGCGATTCAAGGCGATAACCGTGCTGATAGACTGCACGTATCTTCCAGCCATGCTCTGGTAATAGTTGTAACTTCTGTCTGATACGACTGATATGTGTATCGATTGTTCGAGTCGGCACATCTGCAGCGATTCCCCAGATATTTTCTAGAATATGGCCTCTTGAGACAATCTGGTCGATGCTTCTAAATAACATAACAGCCAATTTGAATTCACGTTCTGTTAGAACGATTGCCTCGCCATTACGCGCTACCGTACCAACCTGCGTATCAAATACGAATTCGCCGTGTTCCAGGACGTTATCTGAGTCTGCTTTTTTGTGTGAACGGCGTAATAACGCATGCACACGCGCCAGAATAATCTGCTGTGAAATGGGTTTAATAATGTAATCGTCGGCACCTGCATCAAGGGCCTGAACAATATCTTCTTGCTGGTCACGAACCGTGGTAAACAATACGGGGATATACCAGTCTGCATTTTCTCGAACCCACGCGAGCACTTCGATCCCAGAAGAAGTTGGCAGTTCCCAGTCGAGAACCAGCATGTCATAGCTCTCACGCAGAAACTCTTTTCTGAATTTTTCGGCCGTCAGGAAAATATGCGCCGAATGGCCATCATCCTCTAGCCATGCAGCGAGTAAATTCGCCTGATCTGGATCGTCTTCGAGTAGTGCTATACGCATGTTTAGGTAATTTTTATTTTAAGCTTTAACAAACAACCGGAGTATAGCGCCGTTTACATGACGCCGCCTATTCATAATTCGGCAAGATAACTATCAATCACTTCAATCACATCATCCATCTTCTCAAAACGGTCTTCTGGCGCCTTCGCCATCATTTTTTCAAGCATCGGCTGATATTTGATACGGTCTCCAACCAGTGGAGGAATGTCTGCTTTCAAATGTGAGTACAGTACATTACTCAAATTCGTAGATGCGTATGGTTTTACCCCGCACATCATTTCATAAAAGATGACGCCCAGACCGTAGACATCACTTTGCGGCAGCGCAACATCGCCTGAGACCTGTTCAGGACTCATATAGTACGGAGTACCTATTGCCTGCCCCATCTGAGTCAATTCCCCCGTATCCGACATACCCTTAGCTGCACCATAATCGATCAGTACTGCAGAACCATCGGCACGAAACATAATATTCGCCGGTTTTACATCGCGGTGAATTATGCCTTCTTCGTGTGTACGCCCTAGTGCTGAAGCGATTTGTTTAATAATCGTCAACAAATCCTTATCGTCTTTTTCCTTAATCTTTGGCAGACGATCTTTGAGACTGCCCTCAGACAGGTATTCCATAATCATGAACATGACGTTTTCATCAAAACCCTGACCATGAATCTTGCCAATATTCGGATGATCGATGTCCGACATGATTTCAAATTCCTGGGTAAAACGAATGACATCAGTCTCATCGACATTTTCCAGCGACATGATCTTAAGAACGACCTGCTCACTAGTTTCTTCATTTTCTGCCAGGAAGGCTGAGGCATTACCACCCTTGCCCAATAATTGTATTGGACGATAGCCACGAACAACGATGTTATGACCAAATTTAACCGGACGAACAACGGGCGCGGTAACGCCGGTTTTTTCGACCGTAAGCTCAAGCACTTCTTCAAGTGCCATTGAAAAGCTTTCACGAGTCAACGTACCTTTTGGAAGATAATCGTATGCGCCCTCACGCATGGCCCGGACAGCAAGCTTTTCATCGCCGTAAGCCGTTAGAAGAATTGTCGGGACGCGCATGCCTAGCTTGCGCATATCTCTGAGTAGCGTCAGTCCGTCACGGCCTTCCATTTGATAATCCAGAAATACGGCATCGTACTTTTCTGGAATAAGCTGCCTGACTTCATCATCAGAATTAATACCATCAACCGTATCGACAACGGCATCTGGAAAATCTGCGGATATATACGCCTTTAACAGCACCTGAAAATCAGCACTGTCATCAATGATTAAAAATTTAAGCGTATCGCTCATCGAGCTCTGTATACCTTTACTGGATATTCCAGCTGTTAAACCATTCACCTTACGGCAAAATTCTTTTTGTATTTTTTAGTACAACTATCATACACTGCGAATATCTTTTATGCACACCCCTTTACAATATTACTCGTATGCATAATTATATTAATAATCAACTAGATAGAAGACCCTCTTCATTATGAGCAACGATAAAATTGTCGTAAAGATAGACAGCGTAATTGCGCCTTTGATCCCTGATTTCATGAAAAATCGTGAATCAGATATCGGCACGCTAAGTTCTGCACTGGATGGTGGCGACTTTGAAACACTTCGCATCACAGGACATAACCTGAAAGGTTGTGGTGCGGGTTATGGCTTCCAGGACATTACCGATATCGGTGCAAAAATTGAAACTGCTGCAGTCGATCAAAACGCTGATGAAATCAAATCGTTGATTGGCGAGCTAAAAACCTATCTTGAAAACGTCGAACCACAGTACGACTAACCACTGGCCGGCTAAGGCCACAATGCTTCATCTATCTTTATCGGATTCACTCAATAGACTGCATTGAGTAAATCACTAATACGCCTTCAGATTCATCATTACACTACGAACATACTGCCGGTAAATCGGCTTTTTTGTTTTTAGACCCGTATGGCATCGCGCCTACAAAGAGATGTAATCATGACGAACTATATAAAAACCAATGACATACAAGTCAGTGAAGACCTGTATAACTTCATCAATGACCAGGCCATGCCTGGTACTGGTATCGACAAAGAAACATTCTGGTCAGGCTTTGCCAGCATAATGGCTGATCTGGCTCCACGTAACCGAGAGCTTCTGGCTCGTCGTGATGAATTACAGGCACAGATCGACACCTGGCATATCAAACACAAAGGTCAGGCGCATAACGCCTCCGCTTATAAACAGTTTTTACAGGATATCGGTTATCTGGTTCCTGAAGGCGAGGACTTTAGCGTCACCACTGATAACGTCGACCCTGAAATTACCAGCATTGCCGGCCCACAGCTGGTGGTACCCGTTAATAATGCACGCTATGCGCTGAACGCAGCAAATGCACGCTGGGGCTCGTTATATAACGCCTTATATGGAACCGACGTCATTAGTGAAGATGACGGTGCTGACAAAGGCACGAGCTATAACCCGGTGCGTGGCGAGCGTGTGGTTGCCTATGCAATGAATATCCTCGATAAAGCAGCCCCACTGGCAGCTGGTTCTCATGAGAATACAACGGGCTATGCCATTGTTGATGGTGCATTGGTAATCTCAACAGATGATGGTAAGACTGCTCTGGCTGATCCAGAGCAACTGGCGGGATATACAGGTTCTGCTGACAATCCATCTTCCCTATTGATCAAACACAACCGCCTACATCTTGATATACAGATTGATCGCGACAACCCCGTAGGTAAAAACCACGGTGCCGGTATCTGCGATGTCATCATGGAATCTGCGGTTACCACCATTCAGGATTGCGAAGATTCAGTCGCCGCCGTTGATGCAGAAGAAAAGATCGGTGTTTACAGTAACTGGCTTGGCCTGATGAAAGGTGATTTAACGGCCAGCTTCCCGAAGGCCGGCGGCACGGTAGATCGTAGCTTAAATGCAGACCGTGAATACACTACGCCAGATGGTCAATCACTGTCGCTTCCCGGTCGCTCTATGATGCTGGTACGTAATGTCGGCCACCTCATGACGAACCCGGCCATTCTCGATACCGGTGGCAATGAAGTTTACGAGGGCATGATGGATGCCATGATGACAGGTCTGATCGCCCTGCATGATCTGAAAGGCCTGGGTCGTTACAGTAATTCACGTTGCGGTTCGATGTATATCGTTAAACCCAAAATGCATGGCCCGGAAGAAGTTTCCTTTGCTGTCGAGCTTTTTGGTCGAGTTGAACAAGCGCTTGGAATGGCGAAGAACACCATGAAAATCGGCATCATGGATGAGGAACGCCGTACCACCGTCAATTTAAAAGAATGTATCCGTGCTGCCAGCGAACGAGTGATCTTCATCAATACTGGCTTTCTGGATCGTACCGGTGATGAAATCCATACGTCTATGGAAGCTGGCCCTATGATCCGCAAAGCAGATATGAAGGCAGAACCATGGATTACTGCCTATGAAGACTGGAACGTTGATACTGGGCTAATGTGTGGACTACAGGGCCATGCACAAATCGGTAAAGGCATGTGGCCGATTCCGGATCAAATGGCCGCCATGATGGAAGCTAAAATTGGCCATCTGAATGCGGGTGCTAACTGTGCATGGGTGCCTTCACCTACAGCAGCGACCTTACATGCCCTGCACTATCACCAGGCCGATGTGTTTGCCCGTCAGGAAGAGCTCAAGTCACGTGCGCGTGCCAGTCTCGATGACATTCTCACCATACCGGTTGAAAACAACCCGCGATGGTCAGATGAAGAAAAACAGCAGGAACTGGATAACAACTGTCAGGGTATTCTGGGTTATGTCGTGCGCTGGATTGATCAGGGTGTTGGCTGTTCCAAAGTACCAGACATCAATGATGTTGGCCTGATGGAAGACCGTGCTACCTGTCGTATCTCTAGCCAGCATGTCGCGAACTGGTTACATCACGGTATTGTCAGTGAAGAACAGGTCATTGAATCACTGCAACGTATGGCACATATCGTCGATCGTCAGAATGGTGGCGACCAAAGCTATCTCGCCATGGCACCTAGCTTTGCGGGTAAAGCATTCGAGGCAGCAAAAGATTTAATCTTCCTCGGACGTGAAACACCGAATGGTTACACCGAGCCACCACTACACAAGCGTCGTCTTGAATTGAAAGCAGCGTAATTACGTATTATTTTGCTTAGGCCGTAGTCACTCTTACGACTACGGCCTGAATCCTTTAGCTAACTGCGGGTGAATTTATCTGAAGCCATATAACGGATTTATATAGGAGCCTATAGTTCCGGGTATTGTTCTAAAACATGCTATATAGATTTGTTGAGCCATATTTCCATCTATCTCATCTCTATGATCTGGGATTTCGAATTCCTCATAGAGAATGTGCACGGGAGCATTCTTATGTTTACCAATGCAGAGTTCTGATAATCGGTTACCTGAGGCATCGTATTCACGCTGGCTATGCAAACCATTGTGAAACCCATGAATGATTATTCTTGTCTCATGCGGTGAACGCCGATGGACTGGAAGATACGACGCTGAATACTCTCGACTCATCCTACCATCCGAGTCATAAACAAATACGTCGATCATATGAACATTCTCTGGATTTTTCTTTTCCTTCTTGATACTTGATATCAGCTCACCAGAGCTTGCGTTATAAAATTTTTCTTCCGTGTAAAACTCCAGATCGTTGGTAGCTCCGCCATAACCACCAGTACGTTTTTCAATACGGATGTCCTTATCTGCTATAAGTAACTTGTGTAAAAGCAGTAAATCAGCAACATACTGATTCAATCTCGCAGGAGTAGATTTATCCTCATGGCGCAGTTCCGCAGACATCGTCTGGAACGAAACTATGACCAATATTATTGACACTACCAGTCTATTCATTGCATCTCGTCATTATTAATCTTCAAATACAGCATACGCCTGAATCTAATATCGATCCATTTAGCCCAGATCAATAACCATTCCACTCAAACTCATAGAATATGAGACAGGAAAAATAGAAATGGGGACGAGTCATCGCAGATACAGAAAAATACCTAAAACTACTCGATACAGCTCGTACTGAATTAGAACGTCGTCTGGGCGCTATCGAAGCTGATGTACGCCACGACAATCACGAGTTATCCAAAGATTCTGAAGAGAAGGCTACCGAGATGCAGAACAACGAAGTTGTTGATGCACTCGGCAATGAGGCTCGTGAAGAGTTATCTCTGATTCGCCGTGCCTATACGCGAATCAAGGAAGGCAGCTATTTTGAGTGCCAACGCTGTGGCGAAGATATTTCTGAGGCAAGACTTGAATCTATTCCGCATACGCCCTATTGCCTGGCGTGTGCAGCCGAACTTGAAACACTTGATGACAAGGAGACACATCATGCTGCATGAAAAACATGATCTGGTTCATGAACTACCTGAGTTCAGAGATCAGATTCATAACCTGAAGGTTAGTAATAATCATTTCGCTAAAATGTTCGATGAGTATCATGAACTTGATCATGAGATTCATCGCATTGAAACTGGCGTTGAGAACACCTCAGATGAATATATTGAAGAACGTAAGAAACAGCGTTTGTTTCTGAAAGATGAGATGCTAAAGCTATTACAAAAAGCTGCATAAACTATAAGCCTGCTGGATATTCTATTATCCCGCAGGCTTAATTACTTCCTGTTTCAATCTTCCCTGATCTAACTCTTTATCGTTCAATCTTGCTTATTTCGAACAAGACTAATCGCGACGGCTACCACTGCAATCAATCCAACTATATATTCAATACCGAATAGGTGATTAGTTGCTTCGCCGTGATTGCCAATATGCGCGAATGCCGGCTGTGTTCCTAGTAACATCGTAATTAGCGTTACTTTATTAATTAATTTCTTCATGCTTATCTCCTTAACGATGTCGCTATCGTATTTTAACTTTCAGCATTTCTTCGCCATCTTCATCGGCGATATGGACGGCACAGGCGATACAGGGATCAAAACTATGCACTGTCCGTAATATTTCAACCGGCTGCATCGGGTCATGTAACTTATGGTTATCCTGCAATGCAGCTTCATAGGCGCCCGCCTGACCCTGAGAATCTCTAGGGCCTGCATTCCAGGTACTTGGCACCACTGCCTGATAGTTATCAATCACGCCATCTTTAATAACAACCCAATGCGCCAGACCACCGCGAGGTGCTTCCATGAAGCCTACGCCTTTGGCTACCTTAGGCCAGCTGGAAGGCTCCCATTTTTGTTCATTAAACGTTTTGGTATCGCCGGCCTTGATATTACCCTGCAGCGTATTGAACCAGTTATGCATAGCATCAACGATTACTTTGGTTTCCAAAGTACGTGCTGCAGTACGACCTAATGTAGAGAATAGTGCGCGTTTATCCACACCTAAGGTAGATAATGTACTATCAACTAGTTCTTTGGTTTGATCATGGCCTTTGGCATATAACATCAGTACACGTGCTAGCGGCCCTACTTCCATCGGCTTACCTTTCCAGCGAGGCGACTTCAGCCAGGAATAACCATCTTCAACGTTCAATTGTTGATATGGCGCATTCGGGCCACCACGGCCTTTATAGTTGAGCTTTGTTTCACCTTTCCATGGATGTAGTCCTTCGTCCTTACCACCTTCATAGTCATACCATGAGTGAGAAACGTATTCCTGTATCTCGCCATCCGCTGATAGATCAACCGGATGAACAGTAGATAAATCACGATCAAGAATCGCACCGGATGGCAGAAAATAGCTGGAAGGATCATCCATGCCATTCTCAGGCAGATCGCCATAAGTCAGGAAGTTACCCAGACCTTCTCCGCGATAAAACCAGTCTTTATAGAATCCAGCAATGGCAATAGTGTCTGGTACATAAACCTGATCAACAAAGGTTTGCATCTTGGTAATAATCGCCTGCACCTGCGCCAGCTTCTTGGCATTAATTGCCGAATCAGAGTTCAGATCAATTGGGCTTGGCGTACCGCCGACCAGAAACATCGGATGCGGGTTCTTACCACCAAAGATAGTGTGTAACTGCACTACATTACGCTGCCAGTCCAGTGCTTCAATATAGTGTGAAACTGCCATCAGGTTCGCTTCAGGCGGTAACTTATACGCCGGATGTCCCCAGTAAGCTTTGGCAAAGATACCCAGCTGCCCCGCATCAACAAACTTCTTTAGCTTCTTCTTCATGTCCGAGAAATAGCCAGGGGAGGATTTAGGCCAGTTTGGTGACACAGTCTGTGCCAGTTCCGACGTCGCTTTAGGATCAGCACTTAAAGCTGATACCACATCGACCCAGTCCAGAGCATGTAGATGATAGAAGTGCATCACATGATCATGTACATACTGTGCGGCAATCATCAGATTACGAATGATCTGTGCATTCGGTGGAATCTTGTAATCCAGTGCATTTTCAACCGCACGAATCGAGGCGATACCATGTACTAAGGTACAAACACCGCAGATGCGCTGCGCATAGGCCCAGGCATCTCGTGGGTCTCGGCCCTGAAGAATTAACTCGATACCGCGAACCATGGTGCCAGCGGAATAGGCCTCTCCGATTGAGTCGCCATCCATCTGCGCTTCAATACGTAGATGACCTTCGATACGTGTAATGGGATCTACTACAATGCGTTCACTCATATTTGCTTCCTACGTCAGTATTTGGCTATGCCGCGTCGTCTAAATTTTCGGCTACTAGTTCAACAAGAGATTCGATGCCTTTCTGCCACCCGGCCTGCTGCGCACCACCCATAAAATTCAATCGACAGGAACCACAGGTCATTACAACCGAATCAGCACCAGTTTTATTGACCTCATCCATCTTGATTTCAAATGCTTTCTGGCGAAGCGGCGCAGCACGATTCAACAGGAACACACCTGCACCACCACCACAACACCAGTTCATCACGCCATTGGCTTCGGTCTCACGAAAATCCACACCCAGTGCTTTAAAGATTTCACGTGGCTCATTGAACACGCCGGAATGACGTCCGATCTTGCAGGAATCATGATAGGTAATCTTTTTATCCTTACCGATTTGCTTGAGCTTTAACTTTCCTGCTTTGACCTGCTGTCCCAGGAATTCAGAAATCGCCAGTACCTCGAACTTTAACGGCGCACCGTGCTCGTTCGCTGCATCCCAACGTAAGGCAGGATAGGCATGACCACATTCAGGCGTAATTACATACTTTGCATCACAGGCTTCAGCTGCTCTAATGATGCGTTCACTGGCTTCGCGTTGTACCGGTTCAAAACCTGACAACAATCCAAAGTTTGCACCTTCATAGCCACAGACCTGGAACGTCCAGTCGATGCCCATGTGATTCATAATCTTTGCCGTTCCAATCAGTACATCATTAAACAGCGCAATATCGATCACACTCGTCAATATAAGGTAGTCGGCTTTGTCTTTATTCAGCGGGATATCTAGCCCAGACTCATTGAACTTATTGATAGCACCTTCAAACTGTTCAGGGCCAACACCAAACAACGATCCCTGGCACTGCTCCTGCTCCATCGCTCGGAGTTCGGCTGGAATCATGCCTGCGTTCGCCATGCCCTGACGCATGACATTGACCATCGATGCGATGTTGATACCCATAGGACAGTTCATGGAACAACGACCACATTCAGTACAACTGTCGTAGACCAGCTCCTGCCATTGCATTAACTCATCGGATGTAATGTCACGTGTATAGAGACGATGCATCCAGCGTAAGGGAGACAGTTCACGACGATAGACACGTTTGAGTAAATCAAGCTTACGTATCGGTGTGTACTTTGCATCCTTCGTACCTTCGTAAAAATGACAGGCTAAAGCGCATTGTCCGCAATGGATACAGGACTCAAGATCAACACCCATTGCTGGAGTTAGCTTATTGATAAAGGTATTACGTGCTGCATCGACACGTTCTTCATCACTACAGAAGTCAGTTGGTGCTGCACGATCACCCAGTGTTTGAATTGATGCCCCAAACTGCTGGAAGATTTCCATATTAATGCTCATACCTTAACCCCCCTGCGAGACATACTTTTACCGAGCTGCATTCGTGATGGCACGAATGGCTCCCGGTAGTATGTGCTCCACCAGTAATATGGTAGTCAGTGCACTGGAGTGATCGTGCAGCACCAACTGACGAGGGCTCGTGCAGCACTATTTATCAATAAGCTAGACTCAACATTGAATTTGTATCCCATTGCGGACACGCTTACGGATACAGTACCACGACTTGATTTACTCAAACGTGTCCGTCGTCTCACATCCGATGGTGATGGTGGTGTATAATGATCTCATTCCCGTAATGCATCGTGTGTGCGTCGGTATGACGCGAGCATGTTCGAAAATAGTCAACCCTGAAATTGTCGAGTCTGGTGCGGTGTGTTTAATGATGAACGACCTTAATGGCTGACCAGTGGCATTAAGCGAAAGCAGGTAAATGATACGCCTGATGTCTACCTTGCGGGATAGAACAGTATGGTCAAATTCGGTGCTAACTGGACGAAGTTAAACTCAAGCAAATGGGTAAAGATTTCGTTACGTGGTAACTGGTGGAACCAATGATGAGTACGATCCCTGTTAGTCATTATTTGGTGCAATTGCTGTTGGCGGCGACTGATTGTCATTGGTATATGGGTGTGCCTCAACGGAACTTTTGCCACCACCACGGCACCAGTTCCATCCGCCATTGGCTTCGGTCTGCGAAATCCACACCCAGTGCTTTAAGATTTCACGTGGCTCATTGAACATGAATGATGACGTCCGATCTTGCGGTATTTTCTGGCGCCCGGATGGACCGGTTGATCTGCGTCCCGCTCGATGCGCACCGACGCTGGATGAAATCGAAATCAATGCCGCAGCTCAGGAAGAGATTGACCTGATGTTGGCCGCCGCCGCCCGAAAATCAACGTCAAGCGGGATCTGGCATTCAGCATGGCGGCATCCCGATTCCGACGGCTGCCGGACGGCGATCCGGTGCTGTTGATGAGCCAGTTGACCAGTGTGCCGATACAACTTGACTGGGTTTCCTTTGATCTGGTTGGCACCGATGTCCATCAGTTGATCCCCGCGCCGAAGACGCGGCTAAAACCAGCGCGTTGCTCGACGAAATTGCGGCGAGTCTGGGCGGCGGTTTCGCGTGACGGAGTCGTGGGTCGAATTGCTGGGGCGCCAATCTCGAAGATTCCGAGCGGCGGCTGGTTCCCGCTCGTCAAGGTCAGCTTCTCGAGGGAACCGTCCTCCAGGGACAGGCGGTACAGGTTCATCACCTCGTCATTTC
>CALODD010000042.1:0-35732 GCA_942491945.1 uncultured Gammaproteobacteria bacterium
GATCGCGCACCGCGACGCGGGTCGCGCGCCGGATCGCCGCGCGCGCCTTGCCGGTAACCACCAGCGATTCCCAAGCCGCCGGCGGCGCGGTCTGCACCTTGGCGCAAATAATGTCGACCTCGTCGCCATTGTCGAGCTCGGTTACCAGCGGCGCGATCTTGCCGTTGATCTTGCAGCCGACCGCGGTGTTGCCGATATCGGTATGGACCGCATAGGCGAAATCGATGGCATTGGCGCTGCGCGGCAGCGCGATCAGCTTGCCCTTGGGCGTGAAGCAGAACACCTGGTCATGAAACAACTCCAGCTTGGTGTGCTCGAGGAACTCTTCCGAACTGGAGCCTTCCGCCAGCAGTTCAATCGTTTGCCGCAGCCAGGCATAGGCGCTCGATTCCCGCGACAGCATCTCGGTCGGCGAGCCAACATCGTCCTTGTAGAGCGAGTGTGCGGCGATGCCGTATTCGGCGATCTCGTGCATCCCGCGGTGCGGATCTGCAGTTCGACACGCTTGTGATGCGGCCCGACGATGGTGGTGTGGATCGACCTGTAGTCGTTCTGCTTCGGTGTCGAGATGTAGTCCTTGAAGCGGCCGGGCACGACCGGCCATGTGGTGTGCACGACACCGAGCGCCTGATAACATTCGCCGGGCGAATTCACGATCAAACGGAAGCCGAAGATGTCGGACAATTGCTCGAAGCCGACCGACTTGCGCTCCATCTTGCGCCAGATCGAATAGGCGCGCTTGCGCCGCCTTGACCTCCGCCGTGATGCTGCGTCGGCGAGCTTGCGGGTCAGCTGCTGCTCGATGTCGGTGATCAGACCGGGTTCGCCTTATTCGCGCAGCGCCTCCAGGCGCTCGGTCACCACCCGGTGGGCCTCCGGATAGAGCTCGCGGAACGCCAGGTCCTCGAGCTCCTCGCGCATCTCCTGCATGCCCATGCGGCCGGCGAGCGGCGCATAGATGTCCATGGTCTCCTCCGCGATGCGCTTGCGTCTTTTCTCGACCGGAACATGATGCCGAGCGTGCGCATGTTGTGCAGCCGGTCGGCCAGCTTGACCAGCAGCACCCGGACGTCATCGGCGATGGCCAGCAGCAGCTTGCGCAGGTTTTCCGCCTGCTTGGCCTCCTTGGAGACCAGGTCGAGCTTCTTGATCTTGGTCAGGCCCTCGACCAGCGTGCCGATATCGGCTGGCCGAACAACTGATCGATTTCCGGCGCGGGTCGCGCGGTATCCTCGATGGTGTCGTGCAGCAGCGCCGCCGCGATGGTCGAATCGTCGAGCTTGAGCTCGGTCAGGATCGCGGCGACCTCAAGCGGATGGGAAAAATAGGGATCGCCCGAGGGCGCTTTGTTGCCATGCGCCTTCATGGCGTAGACATAGGCCCGGTTGAGCAGCGCCTCGTTGGCGTCCGGATTATAGCTGCTTGACCCGCTCGACCAGTTCGTACTGCCGCATCATCGGGGGCTTGCACGCTGTTTCTTCGGTCTTTTCGAACATGACCAGTGCCGACGAGCTCGAGACGGCCGGGAGCGGGCGGTCCGGACGGGTTCTGCATCGCGAGCTGCGGAACAACGCTGCCGAGACTGCGCCATGAACTCGCACCGGGCAATCGGTTCGCGGCATCTGGATATTGGGAAACCGCCGCATAGCAGGGCCAAATACGCTTGTCGTCGCAACAGTACGCGTCATGTTCCGAAGGGTCACGCACAAGCCAGCGCCAGGCCCGGTAAGAACAGCCGGGGGCCGCCTGTATGCTTCATTCCGGTCAGATTGCGATATCGGCGGCTCTTATTCGTCGTCCTCCGGCTGTTCCGGCGGAGCCAGGCCTTCCAGGCCCTTGAGCAGCTCTTCCTCGGTCATGGTGTCCAGCGACGTCGGTGTCGTCGGCATCGACCTTGGAGCCGGAGCGCGCCGATCAGCGGCAGGCTCGGGCTCGGGCTCGTCGACTTCGACGTATTTCTGCAGCGAGTGGATCAGTTCCTCCTTCAGATCGCCGGGCGAGATCGCACCGTCAGCGATTTCGCGCAGGGCCACGACCGGGTTCTTGTCATTGTCGCGATCGATCGGTGATCTGCGCGCCGGACGAAATCATACGGGCGCGATGCTCGGCAAGAAGCACGAGTTCGAAGCGGTTTTCGACCTTGTCAATGCAGTCTTCGACGGTGACGCGGCCATGGAACTTACTCCAATTTTGAGGGGAAATTGACGGGTATGGTTATGGCCCTCTGGCGAAATACAAGCCCTGACCGATACACGCCGGTTAGGTTTGCGTTTCAACTCGCGCTACCAAGCGTCAAGGGGACAAGATGTCCTGCAGATCGCTCCAATAGTTGCTTAGTCGCCGGAAAGCGGAAGGCCTGGTTCAGAATATCCTGTAATCATAAGGTGCAAGCGCGAATACCGACTTGGCGTTCAGTAGGTGTTACAGGCCTTTGAGGATCCGAATTAGCGCACGCGAATTGGTCCTTCGTCTTTCCATGTCGGCACAGCAGCCATTCCGGCCGGATCTGCATTGAGCCGATGCACCGTAAAAACCGGTTGGAGAATTCATTGAGAAAGATAGGCCATGGCGACCGCGAGCGAAAAGATCGCGCTTGTTCATTGATGGCGCGAACCTTTACGCGACGGCCAAAGCACTCGGATTCGATATCGACTACAAGCGCCTGCTGAACGAATTCCAGTCAGCAAGGCTATCTGCTGCGCGCGTTCTATTACACCGCGGTGATCGAGGATCAGGAATATTCGTCGATCCGGCCCTTGATCGACTGGCTCGACTACAACGGCTACACCGTCGTGACCAAGCCGACCAAGGAATTCGTCGACCAGACCGGCCGCCGCAAGGTCAAGGGCAACATGGACATCGAACTGGCGGTCGACGCCATGGAAATGGCCGGTACAGATCGACCACATGGTGCTGTTTTCCGGCGACGGCGACTTCCGCTCGCTGGTCGAGGCGATGCAGCGCCGGGGCGTGCAGGTCACCGTGGTCTCGACGATGTCGACCCAGCCGCCGATGATTGCCGACGAGCTTGCGCCGGCAGGCCGACTTCTTCATCGATATCATTGACGCTGGCAGTCGAAGATCGGCCGCGATCCGTCCGAGCGCCGGCCGGCGCCGCGCGAACAAGGCCGGGAGCCGCGCGAGCAATAACCTCGCGCCGTACCCAGACGAAGAGGCCTTGCGCAGGACGTGACCCCGCAACGTGCTGACGCGCCGATGACGACCTCGATGACCAGGCGGCTACGACGGCGTCTGAGACCGCGACAATGGCCACTGCACGAACCGATGCGCGATTGTCCGCTTTGTCCGCGGCTGGTCGCTTCCGCCGGCAATGGCGCGGCGCGAGCCGGATTGGTTCAACGCGCCGGTGCGATCTTCGGTCCGGTCGACGCCCGCCTGCTGATCGTCGGCCTGGCCCCCGGCCTGCGGGGGCCAACCGTACCGGCCGGCCGTTCACCGGCGATTACGCCGGCGACCTGCTCTACGAGACGCTGACGCAATACGGTTTCGCGAGCGGCGACTACGAGGCGCGCCCCGATGACGGCCTCGACCTGGTCGATGCCGGATCACCAATGCGGTGCGCTGCGTGCCGCCGGAGAACAAGCCGTCGCATCCCAGGAGATCTTGACCTGCCGTTCGTTCCTGGTGCGACCATCGCGGAGATGTCGAACCTGCAGGCGGTCGTGGCGCTCGGGTGGCTCGCCCACGACGCGTCACCGGCCGCGCTTGGCGCTGCGCAAGTCGGCCTGCATGCTCGGCCACAGCGCAGCGCATCGTGATCGGCAGGCTGACCCTTTTCAGACAGCTATCATTGCTCGCGCTACAACACCAATACCCGGTGCTCGACGCCGAGATGTTCCGTGCGGTGTTTGCGTGGCGGCACGCGTATCTGCTCAGCTGCCCGGCACAACTGACGTAAAGCGTTCCGCCGACGGATTGCTCAATCGTTCGCGCTTCGCTTTCGACGCGGCTGAATCCATGATGCGAAAGCCCTGACGGCACCATCTCGAACGGTTCCCTCGTCGCGCAGCACGCCCTCGATCGCAACCGCAGTCGAACGACGCACATCCACACCGGCCTGCTCCAGCCGATTGATCACGTTGCGTGACGCCCACCCGCTGACCGAGTTCGGCTTGGCTCCAGCCCAGCAACGCGCGCGCGGCACGGACCTTGACGCAAATTCGCGGCGCCTTTCGTTCATCGCAGCCATGATTCAATACGACCGAGAATTTCTTGCGCCAGATTGTCGCCAATCATTGCGGCCCTCCGCGCATGTCGTTTTTTACGACAGAAAAATCCTTATTCGCGACGCGCAATTCGTCACACACGACATACGTGTCACTCAAATATCTTTTGTTTTCCAATGGCTTCGACGGAGGAATGTCATCTGGTGTGACATCCGCTTCATTAAAGTTGCGTTTGGCGTCCCATGCCCAAGTAGCCCTGTCCAAAACCTTCATCGAGAACGCCGAACCGCGATCCGGCCAAAGCCAAGATCGACTACCTGATCCTGATCAACGGGGTTCATGCCGAGGTCAGACGCTCAAGCGGAAGACGTTCTATCAGCGCTATGCCGACGAGCGCGGCCGCGAGCGGCAATTCAAGATTGGTCTCGGGCCGATGTCCTTTCGCTCGATCAGGCTCGCAAGAAGGCGCGTGTGATCCTGGCCCAGGCCCTGCTCGGCGCCGACCCGCAGGCTCGCCGAAGGGAGCTGCGGGAAATCCCGGACATACTCGCCCAACTGGTGCGCGACCGCTACCTGCCGCATGTAAAGGCCTACAAACGGAGCTGGCGTACGGACGAGACCGTCTTCTGCATCCACATCCTGCCGCTGCTCGGCACCAAACCGATCGACGAAATCTCCGGCGATGCGATTGCCGACCTCATCCAGCAAATGCGCGACAAGGGCTATGCGAGCGGCACGACCAATCGGGTGCTGATCCTGCATCCGCTTCATCTTCAACCTGGCGCGCAAGTGGAAGATCGCAGGCGTTCGCGAAAATCCCACCGCGGGGCTCAATACCGCTCCGGACGTGCAGCGCGACCGCTTTCTCAACGCTGATGCAGACCAAAAGACTGATTGCCTCGACAATATCGACGAAAATCGAAGCGCCGCGCAAACCATCATGATGCCGCTGCTCACCGGCGCACGGCGCAACGAGGTCTCGCACGCGAAGTGGGACTACATCGACTGGGAGCGGCGCACCCCGCTGGTGCCCGTCTCCAAATCCGGCAAGCCACGCATCAATGCATTGAACGGCCACGCCATGGCGCTGCTGAGAGCGATCCCGCGCGTGGACGGCAACCCCTACATATTCCCCTCGCCGATCACCGGCCGCCCCTGCCCCTCGCTCCACTTTCCGTGGACCCGGATCAAGCAGCGAGCCGCTCTCGATGACCTCAGGCTGCACGACCTGAGGCATTCCTTTGCGAGCTTTCTCGTCAATGAAGGCGTATCCCTCTATGTCGTGCAAGGGCTTCTCGGGCACTCGCAACCGCGCACCACACAGCGTTATGCGCATCTGGCGCAGGACACGCTGAACAGTGCGGCCGAGGTCGTGGCCAACGTGATCGCCGGCGCGGTCAAGGTTCCGGCGGCGCCTGTCGAGATCGCCGCAGCCGCTCAGCGGCTGGACCAGGCAACGGCCTAGCCGGCCCAGTTCTGCATCATCGAGCCTTTCTGCGCCGGCCCGATGGCCGCGTGCGCTCCCCTGCGCGTATTGTCGCGCCTTCAATTCATCCGAGAACAAATCAATCCGTTCGCCTGGAGGCTGCTGTCTGGCGCCGGGCGCGGCCGTGCCGTGTCCGAAGCAGGCAGCCTCCTCGCGCCGAAAAATACACTCACCTAGGCGATACCCAGAACGCCGATCCGTTCGGCAGCGAGTCCGCGCCCTGCGACAATATGCCTGCAGGAATAAAAGTGAATCCAATGCCGGTCTCGCGCTTCGGCACCCAGTCCATCCCCTGTGCGGCCCTCCGCATTCTGACCGGGAGTTCGGTCGGCATGCGGTTAACTAACTGACATAAAACGTACTTTTTGCCGAACAGGAGAGAGACTGTAGAATACGTGAAGATCTGTAGCCTGTACGGCGTCGGCTATTATTATATCCCGGGTACCGATACCTGCATCAAGATCGGCGGCTATGTCCGTCTCGAGGCCTATCACAACCAGGCCGGCGGTCTGTACGCGGAAGGCACCCCGCAGGGTTCCTTTACGCGGCATGGCTCGACCTTCGCCATGCAGGCTCGTTTCGTGCATGTCGGCTGACGTTCGCACCCAGACCGAATACGGTACGCTGCGTTCGTATTTTGCCTTCGGTCTGAACGCGCTCAACAGCCCGGGTGGTGCTCTTGTAAAACTGCTGGTCCGACTCCTCGCAGTGGCGATGGAACGCGCCTTCATCCAGTTCGCCGGCTTCACGCTCGGCCGCTCGGATACCTTCTTCGCGTTCTATAACGGCGCGGCCTACGGCCTGGTGCCGTTCGGCTTCGACGGTTCGTCCGGCCCGTCCGGCCTGAACGTGGCGGCCTATACCTGGCAGTTCGGCAACGGCCTGTCGGCGACCTTCTCGGTCGAAGACGCGATCGCCCATTCGCTCGGCGGGATTATCTCAACTCGGCTGACGACGGCAGCCCTGCTGCCGGCGCCGTCGGCAGCAATATCTTCCAGCCGAATCTCGGCGGTGGCGACCAAGCGGGCATGAAGATGCTCTCCGACCTGCTGAACGCGTCGACCAGGCTTGGGGTTCGGCCCAGATCAAGGGTGCCCTGCATCAGGTCGGTGCGCGCTACAACGCCGCGTCCGTGCCAGCTGGATGCGCCGGCGCTGCGGGCAATACCGTTCAATGCCATTCCTGACGACAAGTGGGGCTGGCCGTCGGCGCCGGTATGCCATTCCTTGAAGATGCCTTGGGATCCCAAGGACACCCTCTCCGGTCAGATCGCCTTTGCCGAAGGCGCGAGCAAGTATGTTGCCTTCACTTACGGCAACCGTGCGCTGCATCGTGATGACGGCATTTTCCATCGTGGGTAAAGCCTTCAACGACGCCGTGTTCGCCAGCGGCGCCGCTCAGACGGCCGGTGTCGGCAACTCTCTGAGCTGACCAAGACCTGGGGTGGTACGCCTGCCTTCGACGACAATATCGACCCCGAGCCTGCGCACCTCCTGGGTCGCCGGTTACCTGGAAGTCGAGTATAGCGACAATGCGAAGCAGCCGCTGGTCAACCAGGGCAATGCGGCCTGTGCCGGCGTCGGTATTACGCTCCAGAACAACGCCCAATGCGCCAATGCCGACTGGTCGATGGCGCGCTCTGCCCTCGCGCACCATGTGAACCCGGTGCAGAACCTCGATGTGGGTGCTGCTGCTCTACACCAACGTCAACACGGCATTCGGCGGTGTAGCGGCCGTCGCGAACAACCCGGGTGGTTCGGGCCTGTCGGGCGGTACCTACAACATCGACGACAACTCGTACCGGATCGCCACCTTCCGCGTGCAGCGCAACTTCGCCGCTTTGTTTCGCCAATTGGCCGTGATCTGACGATCGTCGCCCGATCTGAAAAGAACCCCCGGTCGTGTCGGGGTTCTGTTGCGGAATGGCCTCTCCGGCGCATGCAATTCGTCACTTCCCCGTGAGGCCCTCTCGTAGCGCGGCTTCTTGAAACCTTATAGGCCGAGACAGTCGTCATCACGATCGCGGCCTGTCGCACCGTGATCAGCCGGCAGTCATGCCTGTCAGAGCGAAGCGCGATCTTCAGAAGAGGAGCCCCCAGTGAACAGACGCCAAAGCCTGAAATTGCCCTTCGCCGGCGCCGCGGGTGTGGCTGTCGGCCTGTCCGGACGTCCATTCCCTCACCGCCTATGCCCAGGCTGCAGGACTGTTCAGGCTGCCGTTGCTCGGTTATGCGTTCTCGGCGCTCGAGCCGCATATCGACGCGAAGACCATGGAGATCCATCACGACCGGCATCACGCGGCGCATGTCAACAACGCCAACCAGCTTGCCGGCCGCTGGCCCGAACTCGGCAAGATGCCGATCGAGACCATCCTGTCCGACCTCGGCAAGGTTCCGGGAATCGGTCCGGACCGGGTGCGCTACAATGTCGGCGGCGACTGGAACCACACCTTCTTCTGGGAGCTGATGACCTGGCGGAGCCAAGGAGCCTTCAAGGCGTTGAAGGCCGCGATCGACGGCACGTTCGGCAATGTCGGCGCGATGATGGACAAGGTGAATGCCGCAGGTGGCGGCCGTTTCGGTTCAGGCTGGGCGTGGCTCATCGTCACAAGGGACAAGAAGCTCGACGTCATCAGCACGGCCAATCAGGATACGCCCGAACTCGGCGCCAGGCCGGTGCTCGGCGTTACGGGCACAAAAGGGCAGCTTGTGCGCAATTGGGACGAACGGCTCCAAATCCAGTTCTTTCGACCTTGCAATATTTTTACGATGAATATGAGGCACATATTGAAGGTCGTTGTCCGGCAGGCAAGTGCAGTGACTTAATTCGCTATCATATTACGGATGATTGCATTGGCTGTACTAAATGTGCTCAGAAATGCCCAACGGATGCTATTCGGTTTGAGCCACATAAGGTGCATGTGGTTGATAATGAAAAATGCATTGCCTGTGATGCCTGTAAACAGGTTTGCCCGGTTGATGCGGTAGAGATTTTGAGTCCGTGATTTGAATATAAAGTTAACCTAGAAATCGTAAATAATATTTTGACAGATAACAGCAGTAATCAATTAGTGATCTCGTGCAAGATAACTATATAGATACATATTTTAGCTCGATTTATCTGTGTGAATTTAGCCGATAGTACTTGATGGTTGAGGCTTCATAGTCATCCACATATAAGCCAGTGCTATTAACACACCGGCCAGTAAGAAACTCGATACAACAACAGCTAATACACGTGCAATAGAATATGCGTCTTCAATTTGTTGATACGCTTTTGCTATACCATGGCTTGACACCTCGACGACTAACACAGCGCGGGTATGTGAACTTTCATCAAGTACCGGGGCAAAACCCAAGAATCTATTCTCCCAATCACCATCATGTCTACGTTCGTTGTCATATTCTTCCTGAACAATAACTTTGCCACTCCAGGCATCACGCATTAATTTAATAGCTGTTTGTTGTACAACAAACGGCTTAGGCCCCCACGTATCATGCCCTTCGTTTAATCGTTTTATATCCAAAGGCCCATTTCCATGTCGAGCATAAATTATTTTAAATTGCCTCCCGTTATCATCTGACTTTAGTAAATAATAATCTCGAATTTCTGGGTCATTAATCTGTATAGATCTAAGTTGATCATCGAGTTTATATAATTCATTATTATCAACTATCTCATTGCTAACCATATGAATTAGAGCAGCCTTATCTATGGCTACAGATATATTAAAGGCTATGCTATTTACCTTGGACCTTAATTCGCTGAGTAAAGTCTTCTCAGAGATTGTATGCACATGATCACTACTCAATATGATCGCAGTAAAAAAGACTAGAACACTTATTAAGGATAATAAACTAACTACCGGTCTATACCGTATTGACTCTTTAAGTATTTCGAATACTGTATAAGATCTTGCGCATACTTTTAAGTTTTGAAGGTGACGACGTAAATCATCCGCCAGATTCTGTGCATTGTCATAACGCTCTGATGGGTGCTTTTTGCTTGCTTTACTGCATATAGCATTAATGTTTCTAGTTATTGCGCTATTTATTGTATTAGGTTCTGGCGTATCTCTATTGACTTTATTCCAAATCAAACTATGTGTAGATAATTTAGGGTATGGGGTCGCCTTCGTTAGTATAAAAAATAAGGTTATACCTAAGGCATAAATATCTGAGAGTGTATTAGTAGCGCCTTCATCAGCATATGTTTCAGGTGCCATAAAGGCAGGGCTACCCTCTATACTATAATTTTGGTTATTTTCTAATACAGATATCCCAAAATCCATTATCTTAAACACACCATCATTACCCACCATGATATTAGATGGCTTGATATCTCTATGTATTACCCCTTGCATATGTGCGTAGTGAATAGCATAACAGGCTTCAGCAAACCCTTTTATAATGTCGTGTTGATTATATATTTCTTTCTCTACAACATGCTTTAAATCATAGCCTTCGATGTACTCCATAATCATCATGCAATGGCCAGCTAGTTCAATAAAGTCATAGACCTGAACAATGTTCGGATGTTGCAATTTCGCTACTATCTTCGCTTCTAATCGTAAACGCTCAGCAATACCTGTATCTGAAAATAATCTAGGGTGAATGACCTTTATTGCTACTATTCGCTCTAATTTTAGATCTTCTGCTTTATAAACCTTACCCATCCCCCCTGACCCAAGCAATGCATGTAAATCAAAACGATCTTTCAGCTTATGCTTAATAACTTCTTCTGGGTCTACAGGAATAATATCTGAACCATACTCAACATCAGATAAAACCGTAGTTTCACTATTTGAGTTTTCAATTACCTCAGTAGTATTGTTATCCATAAACTATAAACACACTAATATAAATAGTTAGATACGATAACCACGCTTTCTAGGCTGAGGGCTAGGTCGAGCTAATTCTGACACTACACCATACATTAAAAGTAAACAGAACAATCCAGCATGAAATCCGAATATCAGTGCGGACATTTCACTCATAGGCGGGTGATTAAACAAGTAATGCGCCAAAGGTAATGCAATTCCTAGGCCTGACATTATGACAAATATTTTTTCCAGGATATTTATTGACTCACTACCCCTAGATGACTTGTTAACTAATTCCATTGTTATTTTTCCAAACTAAATCTAATTATTAGAAGCAGTTTGCGATAGAAAGCTTAAGTGAACCTTAATATGACACTAAAATGCGCTTATCAGGTCAAAAGTAGGCACTATTTACTGTCATATGGACATAGATCGCGGCTATATAGCCTAAGGCAATAACAGGCGACCATTTCAGGTGGCCAAAGAATGTATATTTACCTTTTGCCTGCCCCATCAATGCGACACCAGCTGCAGACCCGATAGAGAGTAACGATCCACCCACACCAGCTGTCATGGTTACTAATAACCACTGACCAGTAGACATTTCAGGATTCATTGTTAGTACAGCAAACATCACGGGGATGTTATCCACAATAGCAGATAGGACTCCTACTGCTATATTTGCAACTGTTGCGTCCCACTGCCCATACATGATTTCTGAAGCCAGACCTAAATAGCCAATAAAGCCTAAGCCACCAACACACAATACAACGCCATAAAAAAATAATAACGTATCCCATTCTGCGCGCGCCACTTTATTAAAAATATCGAATGGGACAACATCCCCAACTTGCGCCTCCGGCTTTTCGTTTTCATGAAATCGATAGCAAGTTTTTCGCAAATAGAAACCAAAGAGTTGCAAATACCCCAGGCCAGTCATCATTCCGATAACAGGTGGTAATCCCAGATAATTATGAAATAACACAGCTGTAACAATAGTAGCTACAAACAATAGAATAATACGTTTCGATCCACGCAACATCTCTGCTTCTTCATCCAGCTGTTTCGGTCTGTCTTTGGGAATTGCTAAAGACATCAAAATAGCCGGTACTAGAAAATTAACAACTGAAGGTATAAATAGAGCAAAAAATGTCCAAAACTCCACAACGCCTTTCTGCCAGACCATAAGCGTTGTTATATCTCCAAAAGGAGAGAAGGCCCCGCCTGCATTCGCAGCCACCACGATATTAATACAAGATATTGATATAAATCGGTCATTACCTGCTCCAACGGCCATTACTACTGCACACATTAATAAAGCAGTTGTTAAATTATCGGCTATTGGGGATATAAAGAATGAAAGAATACCGGTTAACCAAAATAGCTGGTTGTAGCTGAATCCTTTATCAATCAACCACACTCTGAGTTTATCGAATACACCTCTGGCTTCCATCGTATTGATATATGTCATTCCGACTAATAGAAACAACATGAGTTCAGCATACTCAAGTAAATTATGTCTTACCGCATTTTCTGCAAGCTCTGACATTCCGTGATTTGAATAATAATAACCAATACACGCCCATATCATTCCTGCTGCAATTATGACCGGCTTAGATTTGCGTAAATGCGTGTATTCTTCAGCCATTACGAAAATATAAGCAATGACAAACAATACTATAGATAAAAACCCTATCCAGTGAGTCGTCAAATCTACTGGACTATGTGACAGTTCTGCAGATGAAGCTAAGCCGGCATACAATGATAGTAAAAGCATTAACACTAACCTGTTTGTATACCATTTTAATTTCTCAATCATCTAGATCGTCCTATTTACAATCACTACACACGATGAAGCGGTCAGTAATTTCTAACTATTAATTTAACAGATACAGGGTATTAACCTGCTGGTAATCCTACATTATATAGTGCTTCTACATTCCCTCCCTTAATCTTTGCTTAAGACTTATTACTTAATCTACACCACATTATGTTGAGGAAGTAAATATGAAGCATCGATTTTATAGTACAAAAACTGGACTAGTCCTTGTCCTGTCCGGACTTTTATTCGGAATATTAACCGGTATTGCTTTCGGAATTTCTGAAAGCTTTTTCAAAGAATTTATAAGCCAGGGCATTCATTTACATCCAGCTCTACATGACAGTGAGAGTGCCTCTAAAATTTGGCGTTATGCATTACGTGCTCATTTCCATGAAACAGGCATTAGCGCGATATGTCTCGGTTTAGTAATTCTCATTACTATTTCAAATATGTCACATATTTATAAAAGAATATCATCCATCTCTGTAGCTCTCGGTATTTTTTACCCACTGTCCTGGTTCAATATGTTTTTGATAGCCCCATCGATAGGGAGGCATGCAGCGCATGAAGATATTATCACTCAATTATTCATATACATCGGTGTTGGTGGCCTATTAATAGGTATTAGTATCATTACCTTACATATTCTGACTGGTCGTCTGGGTCACAATCAGACATAGGCTATTTATAGCTGATATTCAGTCATCATCTTAATATTCACTTAAGTTACATATGACAATATCTGCTTTATGATTCACGCACAGATCAAAAATACTCGTGATACTGTTAACAATGCAGATTTATCGAATTCTCTTAGTCAGCTGAATTCACTGGCACTGGATAGCAGTAATTATGTTATCGATTTACTGGATAACTTGCATCCCCAGAGAGAATCCGCTGAGACATTTATCAAAAATGTCTACCATGATGCCTACAACGCTTCTATCAGTAGCTTCTACCCCCTGCTGCTCACCATCCAAACCTCCTTTCAAACACCTGAGCTATCTGCTGTTGCAGGACTTCGGCCTGCGGAAGGTGGGCAGCTTTTTTTAGAAAAGTACCTATCTCAACCCATTGATCAAATATTAGATACCGACAGGCACCGTATTATTGAAATTGGTAATTTGGCACCATCGAGTGCAGGTCAGTCAAGATGGTTAGTCGCTACACTTAATGCATTCATGCTCACAGCAGGATTTAGTCATGTCGTTTTTACAGCTACTCCCAGACTACAAAATACATTTAGCCGCATGGGTTTACCGCTTGTAAAACTTGCTGATGCAGATGCCTCAGTACTCACTGTAACCGAACGCAATGACTGGGGTACATACTACCAACAGTCTCCATCGGTGTTTGTTGGTAATTTATATGATGCTCGTGATGCATTTGATTCTATCCCAATGGCCGATATAGGCCTTTCTCAGATTATCACTCAAGCAAATCGACTGGGCCGTACGTTTTCTTATGGCTTCAACTATCACTAATAAAATTAACCTTAATGAACGCAATAATTAAGCAATTATACTCTTGGGCAACTCGATCACCGTCAATTGTTGCAATCTCAGACGGGCATAGATCATTAACATGGTCTGAACTCTTGAAAGAAGTAGAGGCTGTTTCAAATAAGCTCAAGGAGATCGATTCTAATAGTGTTGGCATTCATATGGATAATTCCATTGCCTGGATTATTTGTGACTTAGCTGCTATGAACATTGGTATTCGGATTATTCCTATACCTGTTTTTTTCAGCCGCCGCCAAATTTCTCATTCAGCAAAGAATGGCAATGTTGATACGATTATTACTACATTCGCGAACCACCTCGCATACACAGCGCAGGTTTATAAACAGCCTTCTACACTTACAGTTTCGGGTGAAGCACTATCCATTATTCGGAGAAAATCCTCAGATCACATAAAGACAGCATCTGAGAAAGTAACTTACACCTCAGGCACCACAGGTAAACCCAAAGGAGTAATCTTATCAACTGAGCACATTGTTACAGTTGCTCAATCAGTATACATGAACGTTAAGGCCGACAATACTGACCGTGCGCTTGCTATCATGCCATTATCGGTTCTTCTTGAAAATATTGTTTCTGTCTATGTTCCTATTCTTGCTGGGGCTCAGATACTAGTTCCAAGTCCTCAAGATAGTGGGCTTACTGGATCAAGTGATATCAACATTTTAAAATTCTCTTCGATACTCAATACCCTACAACCAACAACAATTGTTATTCCACCGCAATTATTAAAAGTTCTTATTCATTTATCAGAACATGAAAAACTATCGCATAGTTTTCGATATATAGCTGTGGGCAGCGCGCCAGTTGGACAATCATTATTGTATTACGCACATACTTTAGGGCTTCCTGTCTATCAAGGCTATGGTCTTTCAGAAGCATGCTCTGTCATATCAGTGAACACGCCGGATCATAATCGACTAGGGTCCGTTGGAAAACCTCTACCACATTGTCGTGTTCGTATTACGGAATCGGGAGAAATCATCGTTAAAGGTACAACCCTGAGTGGCTACATTAACCAGCCTTACGACATTCAATCTGAGTTTTGTACCGGGGACTCTGGCTATATTGACGATGATGGCTTCTTATATATTACTGGCAGGATCAAGAATAACTTTATTAACTCATACGGTCGTAATATATCACCCGAATGGATCGAATCAGAGCTTACAGCGTATCCATTAATTGATCAGGCTATTGTTGTTGGCGAAGGGCGACCTTGTAATACTGCAATAATCACTACTCATACCACTGTCGATTCAATTTTAGGCATTCTTAATGATGTGAACGAGCGATTACCTGATTATGCACGAATAAAACATACCATCTTAACTGAAAAGCCATTCACGATACGTAACGGGCAACTCTCGTCTAGGGGCTTACTACGACGCGACGTAATTGAAGCCTTTTATCAGAATGACATCGATACCATATATGGAGAAGAGTATGCCTGCGTTCTATGACACACTTTTATCAGAAACAGAGCAAGCCCGAAATATGATGTTATCTATTGAGCAGTTACGTTTAGGGTCATGCGGCAATATTGGCCTGCGCACATATACTGAATATCTCATTCAAGCTTATCATCATGTAAAACACACAACGCCATTATTAATGGCTTGTGGCTCACGGCTACCTGCCAGTAAAGAGTGGTTACGTGAAGCGATCGCCGAGTACATTGAAGAAGAGCTTGGTCATCAGGAGTGGATTCTGAATGATATAAACGCCTGTGGTAGTGACAGCGAAGTTATCCGATACAGTCAACCTGGCACAAGTACAGAGATCATGGTGTCATATGCCTACGACAGTATTTCACGTTGTAACCCCGTTAGTTTTTTTGGGATGGTTCTTGTTCTTGAAGGCACTAGCACCGCACTTGCGACTAATGCTGCAAAATCAATACAGAAGAATCTCAACTTACCCGATGCTGCATTTACTTACTTAAATTCTCATGGCTCTCTCGATATTGGGCACATGAAGTTTTATCAATCTTTGATGAATAAAATTGACGATACAGATGATCAAGAAGCCATCATTCATATGGCGAACATGATGTACAAACTTTACGGTGATGTATTTCGCTCTATTCCAGTTTAACCATTACTTACTGAGGGAATTATGAAAATCCGAACATTATTTTTACTTGTTAGCGCACTTTATTTCAGTGCTCCAGCTTCTGCAGATCTGACATCTGACCTACTGAATCTACAGCATGAATGGGCAAAAGCCAGCTACGACACACAGCCTGATAATCTCGATGATGCTTTTGAGATATTAACTGACAAGGCGCGTAGCCTAGTTACAAAATATCCAGATTCATCTGAACCTAAAGTATGGCTTGCTATCGTGTTGAGCTCAGATGCAGGTGCGACAGGTGGATTGAGTGCCTTAAATAAAGTCAATGAAGCAAAAGAACTACTGGAAGATGTACGATCCACCGATCCGACTGTGCTCAATGGATCGGTCTATACATCACTTGGATCGCTCTATTATAAGGTACCAGGCTGGCCCCTTAGTTTTGGTAACAAAGAAAAAGCCGAGCATTATTTAAAAAGGGCTTTAACGACTAACCCAGATGGTATTGATCCTAATTATTTTTATGGCGACCTGTTATTAGAAAATGGCCATCCTGACGAGGCAATACAGTATTTAGAAAAGGCGCTCAATGCACCTGCACGAGATGGCCGTATGCTAGCAGACAATGGCCGTAAAAAAGAAATACATGCCAAGCTTATACAAGCCAGATCATCGCTTGATAATTAACCCAGCGAGGGAAATCATATTATGAATGCTAAGAATATTATTCTAACAGGCGCTGGAGGGGGCATTGGCAGGGAGATTGCTTGCTTATTGGATAAGGCAGGAGAACATTTAACGTTGATTGATATCAACGAAAAAACATTAGCAGGTACTAAACAAATACTAACTAATAAAACTCACAAAACGGTTATAGCTGACTTAACCAATCTAGAACATATTCAGAATGTTATTTCCACTGCGCTTGAACAATCAGATACAATAGATTTACTCATTAACTGTGCGGGTATTAATCCCTTTGGTGTATTCGACGAACAGAACCCTAGTTTGGTTAAAAAAACAATTGAAATAAATATGATTGCACCAATGCTACTTACTCATAGTGTTTTGCCACATATGAAAAAGCATAATATGGGGCATATTGTTAACATAGGCTCGACATTTGGCAGTATCGGATTTGCCTGGTTCACGGCATATTCCGCCAGTAAATTCGGACTAAGAGGGTTTTCTCAAGCACTTCGTCGAGAACTTGCGGATACTGATATTCATGTAACCTATGTTGCTCCCAGAGCAGTAAATACGCCGATCAACTCGCAATACGTTTACAGAATGGCAGCTGTTACTAAAATGCAATTCGATGAGCCGGACTATGTAGCAAAAAATATTCTGGCTGCTATCAGGAAGAAACAAAAAGAACTTTATATTGGCTTCCCTGAATCGCTCTTTGCACGTATCAACTCGTTTGTACCGAGTTTAATTGATTTTGCTTTAAGGCAGCAAAATCGTGTGGCAAAGACATTCGCTTTAAATGAGAACTCTAACACTTGAGAATCCTACTTTTAGAAGATGACCTTATACTTGGCGATGGGATATGCCTCGCCTTAAGACATGCTGGTTTTACTGTTGACTGGCTCAAAAACGGTAATATGGGATTACAGGCTATTCAAACAGAAGAACTTAGCTTGATTATCCTTGATCTGGGCTTACCTGGAATCGATGGACTCGAAGTATTAAAACAGACACGCCAGTTACATATTGATACTCCAGTTCTCATTTTAACTGCACGCGACTCTATTGATGATCGTATCCGTGGGCTTGATATAGGAGGCGATGATTACTTAACAAAACCATTTGATGTTGGTGAACTCATTGCCCGTATCAGGTCACTTATCAGGCGGAGCCAGGGCAGAAGTACTCCTTGTATTAATATAGGTAAAATTGAAATTAACCCAGTCAATCAAACGGTTATTTATAGCGGTGATCCTGTCACACTTTCTTCGAAAGAATACAGAATCCTTCTTTATCTAGTAGAAAATTCAAACCGGCCGGTTACTCGAACTCAGCTCGAAGAACAACTATATGGCTGGGACCAGTCCATTGATAGCAATGCCCTTGAGGTTCATATCCATAATTTACGTAAAAAACTAACAGCAGACATGATTAAGACAATCAGAGGATTTGGCTACCAATTCATAGAGCCATCTAACTAATGAAATCTATCCGCGTCCGCTTACTTGTTTACATTTTAGGTGTATTCATCATATCTGCAGCTATCGTAATTTTTATTAGTTACAAAGAATCAGCGCATGAAATAGAAGAGGTATTTGATTCTGAGTTGGCTCAAACTGCACGCCTTATCAGTCAACTTAATCTTGCAAACATAGATAGTAAAGGAGAAGAGATAGCCGTACCGATAATACAGCAGTCTCCAGGACATAAGTATGAGTCACATATCAGCTATCAGGTATGGTATGACAATGCACTCGTACTCCGCTCGGCTAGTGCCCCCCTAGTGCCACTGTCCTCTCAATCTGGATACAGCACGAATACTATTCATAATACAATGTGGCGTGTTTTTGCTTTATATCCTGAGAAATCTCACTATCGTATTTATACTGCTGAAGATTTTACTGCACGAAACGAGCTAACCTGGGAAATTGTTACTGAATCTTTAGAAGTATATTTCTGGAGCACTCCAATTTTAGCTTTATTGATTTATTTTTCTTTGACTCAAGGACTTAAGTCACTCACCAGGCTATCAGAAGCAGTAAGAGAAAAAAATGTCTACAAACTTGATCCGATTAAAAATACTGCTGTACCAGTTGAAGTTCAGCCCATTGTCACAGCATTGAATGAATTGCTGTCTCGCATCGACTCAATATTCATTAAACAAAGACGCTTTACCTCCAATGCCTCACACGAATTACGAACTCCACTCAGCGGAATCAAACTACATGCGCAAATTGCACTAAGCTCATCTGATATCGATCTACAAAAGCATACTTTAGAACAAATATTAATCGCTGTTGATCATAGTACACACCTAGTCGATCAATTATTAACATTAAGTAGACTGGATGAAAATCAACATGATACGAACACAGAGTTAGTTAATATACCTAATGAATGCCAATCAATAATAGCAAGTTTGTCTCATGAAATTGAGCGTCATCACGCTCATATCGATGTTGTATCTCGTGTCGCAGATATTAGTCTTGTCATTAATAAGAATATTTTCAGGATTATACTTATTAATTTAATTATGAACGCTATGATTCATAATGTTGAGCCAGTGACGATTACTCTCGTAATCAGCGAAGACAATGAAGCTGTTACTATTTCTCTAGTTGACAGTGGCCAAGGAATTCCTGAACAAGAATTAGGTAATGTACTTGATCGTTTTTATCGTTTGTCAGGTCAAGAGACCGCCGGTAGTGGGCTTGGCTTGTCCATTGTTAAGGAGGCAGCAGACCGCCTTGGATGCACATTTATTCTTCAAAATTCACGTCAGCCTGATGAAGGCTTACAAGCCACTTTTACTTTTCTTAAATAATCAATTTCAACCTGATTAAATTTATTGTATTGAGTATTGATTCTATGCTTCACGCTAAAGATCGTAATATCGCTTATTGGTTGCTCATTTGCTGTGCTCTGGTGTTCTGCATGATTGTACTTGGTGGTGTAACCAGGCTGACTGGATCTGGCCTCTCGATGGTCGAATGGGAACCAATCATGGGTATTATCCCACCACTTAACCATATACAGTGGCAAAATACTTTTGAGCTGTATCAACAGTATCCTGAATATCAACACATCAACACGACAATGGATATTGAAGGCTTTAAGTCTATATTTTGGCTCGAGTATTTACATCGACTTTTAGGGCGACTCATAGGAATTGTATTCTTACTACCTTTTTTATTTTTTGTATTCAAAAAAAAGGTAGATAAATCACTTGCCAAACACTTTATTTTCCTATTGTTTTTAGGTGGCTTACAAGGGCTATTAGGCTGGTACATGGTAACAAGTGGACTTACAAATGACCCTCATGTAAGCCAGTACCGATTAACCTCACACCTTACCTTCGCCGTATTCATATACCTGTATATGCTCTGGATAGCTTTAAGCATACTTCGGCAAAGTCGATGTACACAAAACAATGAGCATATAGGGATTAAACAGGCCTCTTGGTTAATCCTCACTCTGGTTACAATAACAATAATTTCAGGGGGTTTTGTCGCTGGTTTAAAGGCTGGCTTTGCATACAATACTTTTCCTCTAATGGCTGGATCACTCATACCTGATCATATTCTCGTGCTACAGCCAGCGTGGAGAAACTTTTTTGAAAATGTGGCTACTGTTCAATTCCAGCATCGCGTATTAGCTATTACTACTTTTACCGTCATTGCATCCTTCTGGATTTATATAAGAATCAATGCTGTTGCTTATTTTAAGAAAGAAGCAAACTTATTATTATTCTTCGCGACCTTACAAGTTATACTTGGTGTGTCTACGCTGTTATTAGTAGTGCCTACAACTCTCGCTGCACTACATCAAGCAACTGCTATCCTACTTGTATCGATTTCACTATATACCGTACATTCGACATGTACGCCGAGCTTCAATACTGACCGATGAAATACTTTAAACAATTATATCTAGTCGTTTCGTGCCTTGTGATAAAAATTGCGAAAATAGAATTACTTTCAGTTATTTAGTATGTTAATTCTGCGGTATTTTAAACTGCGTATTTTCAGCATAGCCTGAACATCCTTGATATGACTGGCTGTTGGAAAAATATCTGGAGAATTTCCCTCAAATCGACTGCCTATCGGCTCTGTCCGCCACAGTAATCGAGGCCTGACGCTGCTTACAATTAGCACTTCGAGCTGGTCTATTTAGGAAAATCTTTCAAACAGCACTTTCCTGAAGGATTTCTGGTTTCACAGGCGCAAGAGCCTGTCTTCGTTTGTTCTGTTACAAACTCCTTTATCGCTGGGTATCTAACGGCGTCGGCTTTACTGACACCATAGCAGTAGCAGACCAAAGTATCTTGATCCGCTTCTTTTACGCCGATGGTAGTACGTAATTCTTTCTTTGAGATAGTAGTTTGATCTTCTCCGAAATAAGCCACATCACAATTAGGTTCGTCACAAAAATAATAGCCCTGTGACTTCAGGTTATGTTTCCATGGCTCTTTCAGATGGTGAAGGATAGTTACTTCAGATACAGACGAATACGTCTTGCCATTACCTGGACATACAGCCTTCCTAGGTTTTAATGAAGAGCATGTGTTCGATGAACAGCAATCACTCATGACTCACCTCCATTCTGATTGTCCGCTTGGATTGGCGGACAGGGCACACTTCCGTAGGAGCAGAACACACAACAATCACCTGTACTAGGTTTCAGCAACTTGCCACAAGCCTCGCATTCATAAAACCATTCACAAGCATTGTCCGGCATTTCTTCAATCTTCTGATGACCACAATGTGGGCATGTGAGCGTGGACTCATACTGAATCATGTTGCAGTACCAGTATCTTTTGTAGCGCAGGCGGGTACAGCTGGTTTCAACAAATCATAGATAGCCGTTGCGATGATCAATATTAGAGCACTATAAAACATCCAGATACTCCAGCTATATTCCCAGAATGGAAACTGATACAGCGTCATCAAAACGGCGATGGGGCCGATTACGGAGAATGAACCACGGATATGTTGTCCATGCTTGCCCCATTGATAGCTATTTAGAATAAGCGCCAATAATGCAAATGCCGGTAAGATATGATTAACAATCGTGGTTTCAAAGGCGTGTAAAAAGCTAAGCCCGAGAGCAGAGCCAATTGTTCCTAAGATAGGAAAGCAAGCAGGACAACCGAGAGCGGCGATGAGAGTGCCGACGGAGCCGCTTTTTTGAGTCAGTTGAGAAAGCATAGCCACCAGGAATAACTGTCAGTGATGGCAGTTTACACTCTGTACTCAGGTACAGAGTCAAGTGTATGGTCAGGTTTTAAGGGCCGTGATAATAGGGCATCCATCAGACTTGCTGTTATGGCAGCAAGCATCGATCAAATCATCAAGACTGGATTTAAGTTGTTGTAAATCTTTTATTTGCGCTTCGATGTGATCGCGTTTCTCTATTGCCTTTTCACGCACATCTTCACAGCAGGATTCATCCAGTGCTAGCAGTTCGTTAATTTCCTGAAGGCTAAATCCCAGTGCTTGCGCGCGCTTGATAAATAGAACCCGGTCGATGTCAGATGCGGGATATTGTCTGAATCCCTGGGCTGGTTTTTCAGGTTCGCCGATGATCCCGATGCGCTGGTAATAACGAATGGTTTCAACATTAACATCACACGCTTGTGCGAGATGACCAATAGTCAATTTGTTTGGCATGCTCTACTCCGTACTTAGATACAGAGTTTAGATTTTGGTCTTTGTAAAATCAATGAGATTAAACTTTGATTACTTACTCAGTTCTGACCGTCCGTTTAGTATTTTGTGCCAGCCGTATTGAGGGGCTAAATTACCACGTTACAGAATATGTGTGTGTAATATCTAGATTAGATACAATTTCGTTGAGTATTTTCACCGATTGTAATGCTAACTATTTCTCGCATTTCCACATGAAAATAAGAAATACCTATCTTATCACTAGGATAACTACTTATGAGCTAACCCATCGATTGTCGAAATGTCACAAAATTCCGAACACCAATATCGGTGCAGATTATAGTGCATGATGATCTTCATACTTATCGACACTACCTAGACATCCAATTTATAAATCTCTTTGCCCAGGGAGCAATTTCTTCTGATTTTAATCGTCCAGAATGTTTTGATTTAGGATGCGGTATTCCTGAAAAATCATCATTTATGAATTGATCGTGAAATACATCAGTTGGCCAGCCAAGAGACTTTTTCATTATCATCTGTTTTATATGATGAAGGTTATTGGTTAGCCATCCGTCAATGGTTGTTTTTATCATCATAGTAGATAACTTCGCTGCTCCATCCGATGTATCTATTTCCATTAACGTTACTGATTGACCTTTATATTGCAGCTCGATGATTGCTAAACATCTTGGGTTTTGTGTATCAGCCAACCAATGTTTTTTTCCTTTTCCTACCTTCGGAAGCTTTACTATTTTTTTATTCTTGAGAGTACATTGATATGAAGTTACTAGGCATTCGATCATTTCCATAAACGATTTAAATTTGCTTAAGTAAAGGTCAGCATCATCAGTTTGGTCATCAATATTATTCCATGCTCCACCAGGCAGACTGCCAGTAACCTCTTTTTCATTCGCACTCAAATTCTTTCCTAAGACTCCGGCATTTCCTTGACCAGTTCTACCATTCACCGACTTTGTTTTATTAGTTATCCGATTCGTAATGAATGGAGTTTTAAACGTAATTTCTACCTTATCTGACATTAGACTAATGGTGGCTTTATCTGCATCAGATGATTCATCGTCATCTAGCTCATATTGCTCAGGGGATTCTATTTTTGAACCGCCCTCATTGGTGGGTTTACCTCCGACTCGACGTTCATATTTTGGATGAATAAAATCCACTTCGCTTGAAATACTGCTAGGCAGATGGTCTAACTTAACAATTTCCCATACAAAAAAACTTTTTGACTCATAGTCGGCCCAGCCACGCATCTCTAGCTCTACTCCTGTTAATGGCGGGGGTGTAAATCGATAATTCCAATGATCGTAATTATTACGACGAACTTTATTAGTTAACAAATTCGCACTAATGCTTTCAAAGGACTCCCTTGCATCTGCATCCATTAACACCCAACTCAGAAAGCGTCGATCATCATCCCTATTAAAATAATATAACGGGTATTCTGCACCTTCTCTTACATATATCGATGGTTGTCGACTATTTAAATCCACAATGAAATCTTCCGCCAACGCATTATGCTGCAAGCTTAATCTAGCTAAGAAAGGATCATGATAAAAAAGCACTCGGGCCATTTCTAATTGAGGGATAAATATTTTTTGATTAGAACTTTCGGCCACAAAACAGTATTGATTGAAGTCTTTTCCCTTAGGCGATTTCTGATAGGCATGACACTCTTTCAATAGCACATGATCCCAATTTTTTGCATTCGACACGGTTAATGTTAGTTTTAAGCCTTTTCTATCGCTAATCCTTGTTTGATTCAATGTTCGTTGTCGAGCAAGAATTGGAACAGCACTAAATTGAACACTCTTCGATTTTTTGCCCGCAAAATCTAAGTTTATACCCCATTGCTTTTTATCCAGGCCTCTGAAGAGAGAGCCAATACCTGTTATTTTAGAATCATCTTCAAGGTGTTTATACCTTGCATTAAGTGTCATTCTTCACTATCTCTTTTAAGCAATCTTTTACAATACACGTCATGCGAACTTCACTTAGACCCGCTCGCCTCAAAAGGATCCATCTTTTTATAAGATGATTATGCCCACCTAGAGCAATATAAGCTCTAGTTAAACGCCTTACCTGATATTCATCAATACTTTCTGAATATCTTGTTAAGATAGCACTACAGCGTGGCAATCGATACAAGTTCTTTTCTATACTTACACTATTATTTAATTGATGAATTAGAAATGTTCGCGTTAGTCGTGGCATATACAGATCTTCCTCTACCTGCTCAATAAAGCTGACCAGTTCCCTCGCTGCTTCACGGTCTCTATTCGACCATGCTACACGATTATTAACCTTGATTGTTCTAAGTCTGTATTGTTTATCGACATTCATTAACCAATGATAATAATTCCGATAGAGACGCGTATACAAAGCAGGTTCTATTTTCCTCGCGCTCTTCGGTCCCCAAACAACCAATAGAGATAACCAGATTTTTTGGTCCTCATTAATTTCTTTCGGCTCACCAGAATATTTAGCCGTAGATTCTTTTTTTATTGATTGATAGTCTACTGCTTTGTTAATCATTTTCCCTATCTGAGTCTTTCCTTGTGAGATAGCGCCTATAGCTGATAGATGCTCAGCAAAGCTAAAAGATTTTCTATGCTTACGAAATATGCTTTTTAGCCACGACGTATCCCGACAAGCAGGCAATAAATTAGTATTTTTAAGCCACTCTTCATCCCAGTATGAAACATACTGATCATACAATCGCTCATGATCAATTCGCCTGCCATGTAAATAACCATGGTCTATAGCAAGATTTCGATAAAACTGCGTCCATTGGTCGTAACTAGGAGAGTTTGTTATAAACCAATCGAATAACTCATATACAAGTTTCGAAAAACGAATATCTGAAATCGTAATATCTGGCCGGCTAATAATTTCACATTGTGATAGGGAAACAAATTCGTGCCGGTGCATCCCATTAAGACTATTACTAGTTTCCGATAATGAACCATGTTCAGGACAACAGCTAACTAGCGGAACTTGCCATCGCCGATCCCAAAATACTTCTCCATATTTTAGTTCTTGGCTATGCTTACAAGATTCGCATAGAAACATCGACTGTTTGGTATTAACCCGTGATGCCACAATACCTGCTGCTAGATGAACAGCACCTTTAGATTCACCACTCATCCAACTCTCAATTCTTTTTCTTCTATCAACGGGAACAAAGGGGGCATATACAGGCCAAAGCGTATGCTTTCTAATAAGGTTTTCTACCTGGAGACCCAAAACCTGCGGATATTGATTAGCTATCTTTTCAATATGACCAGGTAGATCTACTGTGGCAATTACCTTTCTATTTGAAAAAACTGAGTCCAACAACTGTTTTGGAGAGGTTATGCCTTCATGCTGACCAGCTCGCGCAATTACACTGTATAGCAACTCATTTGGATAAGGAGTTGGAAACCCAAGCATTAGTATCCTGTAGCCCAGTCTTCCAAGTTAAATACAAGAGCTCTTTGCTCTATGTTTTCATGAAAATCTATTTTGTCTTTATCACAAAGATCAAAGAGATACCGTAGATCGTCATTTTCTAAATCATGCCAGTCTTTCCTCTTTACACTTTTCTTGTCAGCTATCACTTTTCTTGGCCTAGCTTTTTCTTCATTCGAATACCAGTCGATTAAAATTGGCAACCTCTCTGTAAAACTAGTATCTGGATGCGCTTTAAATATCTTCTTTACCAGCGGAATTAAGATTTGTTCGTCGTAATCTTCATCAAGTTGCAACATCAAATTATACAAACGAAGTGCATCATTGTTACCACCGAATAGCTCCTCTTCTTCTTTATGCACGGAAGTTACAATCGAGTTTCCGATCTCCAATAACCGCTTTTCTATATCCAGATCGCGCAGGTCAGAATATTTTACTATTAGCTCTGCATTTCCTGAGCGTAGCGCATCTAGCATTGGCTGTACTGGCTTTAGTTCCTGCTCATATACTGACCTCATTATCCCTTCGGTGATTCGTTCTCGTTTGTTTGCTATAGCACGAAGTTGAGACAGTACAAATAACTTCACTACAATATCGAGCACCCCCTGCGATAAGTCATACCAACAATCCCTGATTTTATCAGTTAAAGGGTCATCACCATGCTTCAACCATTGGTACTTCCACAAATCATTCGTAAAACGAACCCAGTTTGGATTGTCGATAAGTCCTTTATCTTTTTTCTCAACCTTGTCTGGAATAGTTTCCCAGTAAACGGAACCAATACCAGAAGTCCGCCGCCCAGACTGTAATTCAAGTTCAAATATGGGGCGAGCTTTTGGTGTACCTACGAGTACAATAGGAACACCCACTTGATTGACTAGCTCGACAAAGAACTCAAGCATGTTCTCTTTGCCTCCTGACCGTACTTGACTCAGGCGCTGGATTTCATCAATCACCAATACCCCAATCGCCCGATTGTTAGCGGTTTGACGCATTAATGCCAACATCTTAGGCACTGATAATCGTTGCTTTGCATATCTTCTCTCATAATCCGTGTCTAGAATGTTATCCACTGCGCTAAAAAAGTTAAGGCATAAGCTTTCAAGATCTCCATTACTCGGGCACTCAATCTTCAAATATGTAATTTGAATAAAGTTACTTGATTCGTGATAGAGAACTTGAGGGTAAGATTCCAGTATTCGATTTAACGAACTACTTTTTCCGCTGCCAGAAATACCTATTAGTGACATACTTCTAGCTGTTGTTTTTTCGGTTGCAAAATTAACTGGTTTTGAGCCCTCTGACTTAATTAGCTCATACCCTTCCTGCAACTTTTTATTTAGTGAGCCATCATTAATATTCCTGCCCACATACCCTCTGCGTATCATCATACTAATACGCTCTTCCAAAAGAACATGCTGTGACAATGGCTGAAAGTAATCATCTAATAATGAAATCAGCATATGCATTCTGGCCTTTGCATCTGCTGTACGATCACTCGGTTTATAATTAATGTTACCCTTTAGATTTGAACCAGCTTGTTTAACTGAGAGAATAGGTGGAAGAGCCTCGATAAACGGATTATTGTCATATTGCCTAACGCCTGTTTTACGATACTCAGCTATAACGTAATGTTTGGGCAACTGCATCAGTCGTCTCCACCATCAAATAATTCGTCTTCATAGTCAGGGTAATCATCGTCTTCAGATTCTCCATATAACGTAACTATTTTTGCGGATGATTCTGTTTTAGGTATAGATGGCCTTTTGATCTCTCGCTCTTTCTCTAGTTGATCTGCGCGTGCTTTGCTGACATTCGCCATTCTTTCTGTGTTTGACTTTGTAGCGTTAGGCGTGTCCTTAATGGCAGAGTTTATGATTTTCTCAACTCTCTCTTCATGACCTGCTCTCGTTTTATCTGCTGCTAATTTCTGTTTGGACAACTCTTTCTTTGCAGCATCCTGCTTACTCCAAACCTGCCAAAACGAGCTGTTACGATACTCTCTCGATAAATCTGTTAACTTACAAGTCCAGTATTCGCGACTATTTTTCTTGTATAACAGATAGACTTCATCTGCTACATTAGGATCAAATGCGACAACAACTTTTTCAGGTCGATTAGAGTTTTTAGTTCGATGTAACCAGCCGGAAGATAATACTTCTGCAGATGAGTAATACAACCCATATAAGCAAACGCCTTTTTCAGATGTTGTCGCTTGTTGGCGTGGTAACAATGCTATTCGAAGACTATCACTATCAGCTATTCTTAGACGGCCTGTTCTATTCTGTAATCCCCAATTCCACAAATGTACGGGAATACTTGGTAATGCTACAGGCATGTCCTCACTACGATCATATTTTTCCATTGGGTCTACGAAATTGTGCATAACAATTGCCGAGACGATTATTTCGGTAAATTCTGAGACCGTTAATTTCCCATCTAACCAATAATTACTACCACCGCGTTTTTTTACAATGCTTCCTGATACTACACCTGGTGCAAAGGGTTTGAACTCAGCTTGAAGTGCACGAAAATTTCTTTCTACAATTCCTTTCGCATCTCCACGATATGGTGGCGTATTTTCGATCCTTATTAAAAATCCTTCTTCCAAACCTTCTATCTGATACCCCAACAGTTCGCCACGATCAGCAAGTATAGATTCAGGTAACCCTGATGATGGCCAATCAAAATCTTCGCATTCAATACCTAATGAGGATATTAGGTCATTTTTATCAGTCATCGCGATATGCAGAGACTGTATAGCTGCGACATATGAAGGATTTTCGAACCCTATATACCAACCAACGATGAATCTAGAAAACACATCTATTACAATATATAGAATCGGTCTGCCGACAGGCTGTGTTCTATCATCATCTGATACCAAAATAATATCGGCGATAGTCGCATCTATTTCATAGCGCGAACCTGGGCCAAGAGCTTGCATCGTTGCAGTACTAGTTAATGGCCTGACATCTTTTTTATAATTGAGATTCGATGTTTTTTTTACTATCTTTTCAGCGAAACCATATTCTCTGTCGTAAAAATGTTTTAATTGCCATTTAGTAGGTTTTTCTGATTCCGGTGTACCAGGACTAAGCTGATCGTAGAGCCTTTTTAATCTCCGATGCGCAAAAGGTAAAGAAAACTCACCTTCTTTTAATAAGTATTTATCGATAACTATTCGAAATAGTTTCTCTGTTGCCTCATCAATTAACGCGCCAACGCCTTCAGCGTGAATTCTAGGCCTTCCTAACTTTTTATCTTTTGCCCGGCGGCGTTTCCCTTTTCCACCAGAGTTTTTGTAATCAGGTAACAAAGCATTTGGAATCTGACCTCGCTTCCAATACTGTTTGGCTAGGTGATATAAATGAGGTTTCGATACCTCCTCACTTTCCAGTATTTTTGTAAATACCTTTGCTCGTACCTTAGGTAAATAGAAACGTGGCTCTGTAATTAGAGGCTTCAGAATATTGAAATTTCTATCTCGAATTTCTATAGCCCTAGAACCAGATTCAGGAGCTTCCTTGTGCAAATAAGCATAAGGGTCATCCGCACGTACAAGCTTCTCATCAAGGACAAGCTGCTCCAATGAGATCAATGATTCTACAATTGGAAACGCCTTTGGGTCGTACAGTTCAATCCACACAACATCTGTACCTGCTATTTTCAGAGGCCCTACGCAACTGGCCCTCAAGACTTAGTACTTCATTGACCTGATACATGCAGTACCTCCACTACCGTATCGAGTGACTCTGACATCAGGTCACTGCACCGCAATTTGCTGTATGGGATAGTTATGTCGAAGTGAAAATATCTACGTGCTAGCAAAAGTCTTAACTGAAATAAGCTTTCTCCAATCTCTAGGCTGTATGCAGTATCTATTTTTTTACTGAGATCGATAATTGTTAAATGTTCGTTTTGTGCGACATGATCGATATAAAACTCAAAGTATTGTGACTCTTCTTGTAAAGTTAATTCTTGTTTTTGTAGGCTATAGAGCCACTCAATATTTTTAAATACCACCTGAGGGATTTGTTTTTCCGTTACCAAATACCACGGTGTTTGATTTTTAAGCCAGAATCGACGCTCCACCTCTAATTTTTCAATAGTTCTGGCATCCTGTAATTTTGAGCTATATTTCGCCTGGAGCGCGAATAATTTATTTTCTTTCTCACTTGACGTAACCACGAAATCACTACTCATTATTTGAGGTACTTCGTTCCTCGCAGGGTGGCGTATTCCAGCTTCGACACACAATTGCTTAGTTATCACTACATCTAATGGGAATTGTTCTCTGATATCTTGCGTCGATTTCCGCCATTGTAGCAACAAGAATGTTGCAAGCTCTAAGTCAGACAGTAAGTGATGTGTGCGTTGAGTAAGATGACCAAAAACCCGATGTGAGCGTCCTTCGGAGGGAACATCTCTAACTGTTAACCAAGGCTTATAATCTGACCCCATACCTTGTCCACGGCCATCTTTAATCCAGCGAGCATTTTTAGCTTCTGAGTTCCAATACCGTTTCTTACCCATAGACACTACCCTCGCTAATATAGAGGAAGGGTAGCTTAGATCATTATAGTTAACAACTATATTACTTAGTTAACTAGTTTATTACTCAGTTAATAACTTTATTACAGGACCACATTTATATTTTGCTATTATTCGGCTTTACTCAACCGTCACTGACTTAGCTAAGTTTCTTGGCTGATCTACATCAGTCCCTTTTAGTACAGCCACGTGATAGGCTAACAACTGTAGCGGTAATGTATATAAGATTGGTGTCACATGATCGCCAACCTTTGGTACCTTGATCACGGTGCAGCCTTCCATATTATCTATACCGGATTCGGAATCAGCAAAGACAAATAATTCCCCACCACGAGCTCGTACTTCCTGAAGATTTGATTTTAGCTTTTCTAGTAAATCATCTTTTGGGGCTACCGCGATAACTGGCATTTCCTTATCAACCAGGGCCAGTGGACCATGTTTTAATTCACCCGCTGGATAGGCTTCCGCATGTATATAAGAAATCTCTTTAAGCTTGAGCGCACCTTCCATAGCAACAGGATATTGCACGCCACGACCTAAAAATAGTGCGTGGTTTTTCGAAGCAAAACGTTCTGAAAGAACCTGAATCTCATCATCTAGTTTCAGTACATCCTCGCAATACCGAGGTAAGGTTTTCAGTTGCCGAACGATCTCTGCTTCTCGTTCCTCGGAAAGCCCAGCTCTTCTACCAAGTGCTAATACCAACAGCAGTAAGGCCGCTAACTGCGTTGTGAATGCTTTGGTTGATGCGACGCCAATCTCTGGACCAGCACGTGTTAAAAGTGACAAATCAGATTCACGGGCTAGCGAGGACTCGGCAACATTCACAATACTCAATACTGGGCCGAAACCTTGTTCTCTTGACCCTTTTACTGCTGCAAGAGTATCAGCGGTTTCCCCTGACTGGGATATCGCAACAATTAATGTATTTTTATTTGCAACGGGGTGACGATAACGAAATTCACTAGCAACTTCGACCTGACAAGGTAATTGTGCTAAACCTTCAAACCAGTTTCGTGCAACCAGACCTGCATGATAACTAGTGCCACAGGCAATAATACGTACATCGGTAATCCGATCAAATATCTCACTAGCACCAATACCAAAAGACTCTTCAAGCAGCCGGTTATCAGATACACGACCTTCTAGTGTTTCAGCCAGTGCGCCAGGCTGCTCATGTATTTCCTTCAACATATAATGGCGATACTCGCCCTTATCGGCTGAATCAGACTTCGCATCTGAAACCACAATATCTCTGGCTACCCGCTGACCGGATGCGTTTTCAATATAAATCTCTGACGAATTAAGTCGTGCGATATCACCGTCTTCTAAATAGATAAACCGGTTTGTTACCTGCAATAAGGCAAGATGATCAGAGGCAATGTAATGTTCATTTACGCCGACACCAATAACTAAAGGGCTTCCTTCACGAGCTGCTATAAGAGTATCTGGCTCATCGGTTGTAATAACACCTAATGCATAGGCACCCGTTAACGCATTTAATGTGGCTTTTACAGCATCGAATAATGATTCTTTGATTTGCAGGTTTTTATGTATCTCATGAACGATTACTTCCGTATCAGTAGCAGATGTAAACTGATAACCATCTTTGATTTGACGTTCTCTTAATTCAATATAATTTTCAATAATGCCATTATGAACAACCGCCACGCTTTCATTACAGATATGTGGATGGGCATTACTTTGCGATGGTTCACCATGTGTAGCCCAACGCGTATGTGCGATACCAATTGACCCCGCTGGATGTACTGAGGCAATCGCCTCAGCAAGCTGATTAACTTTTCCAACCGTTCTGACCCGTTGCAATGAACCGGCGTTATTTACACAGATACCAGCTGAGTCATAACCTCTATATTCAAGGCGTTGCAAGCCTTCAAGTAAAACAGGGATAGCCTGTTCCGTACCAACAGCACCTACTATGCCACACATACTTCAGCCTTTTTTGGTTGGTCGCTTCCAACCTTTTATTGTTCGGGTATTACCGCGTGAAACGGCTAGATGTTGTTCTTCAACATTCTTACTAAGAGTAGAGCCCGCTCCCGTAGTTGCGCCTTTAGCAATTGTTATTGGTGCGACAAGTTCATTACCTGAACCAATAAACACATCGTCTTCTATGGTGGTACGGTGTTTATTCGCACCATCGTAATTACATGTAATAGTACCCGCACCAATATTCACATCTCTTCCAATATCACTATCGCCAATATAACTAAGGTGATTTACTTTACTACCCTGACCAATATTCGAATTCTTGATTTCGACAAAATTTCCAACATGGACATTATCGGCAAGATCTGAACCCGGTCTTAATCGGGCAAACGGCCCGATGATGGTACCACTCGCTACCTTTGCCTGCTCAATCACGCAATACGCTTTTATTTCTGTATCAGAACCAATTTTTACATCTTTGAGTACACAGCCTGGGCCAATACTAATGTTATCCGCTAGCTCTATCTCGCCTTCAAAAATACAATTTACGTCAATAACAACATCTTTACCGCATTTAAGGCTGCCACGGATATCAATACGCAGCGGATCCATAATGGTTACACCAGCATCTAATAACTTAGCAACCTGTTGATGTTGTAACTCTCGTTCCATTGAAGCTAATTGACTCTTGTTGTTAATTCCAGAAACTAATATTTCCTGATCCGTTATTACGCTATCAATTTTATAATCAGCTTTATGCGCTAACTCAACCACATCCGTAAGATAGATTTCGCCCTGATCATTATTACTATCCACCTGAGCTAAAAGTTCAGATAAAAGATCAAATCTTGCGCATAAAATTCCAGTATTAATTTCAGAAATCTTTAGTTGCTCGGCATTGGCATCACGCTGTTCAATAATGCCTGTCACACTTCCGTTCTCTCTTATTATTCGGCCATAGCCGGTAGGAGTAGAAAGGTTTGCCGTTAATATAGCTATATCTGAACTATTAGCAACCAGATCAGATAAAAGATCAACCGTTAGAAGCGGCACATCACCATACATAACCAGTACATTGCCTGATCTATTTGCATTACTTAATGCAAGGTCTACAGCATGGCCCGTACCATTCTGCACTTGCTGATGCACCCAGTTGATATCGTAATCAATACACGCCTGTTTTACCTGGTCTCCACCATGACCATAAACGACAGTAATAGATGCTGGCTTGAGTTTACCAGCAGTATTCAGAACATGATGAAGTAAAGGCATTCCACCTAGTGGATGCAATACTTTAGGTAGCGCCGAGTTCATGCGCTTACCCTGACCAGCGGCCAGAATTACGATGTGAAGCTGATTATCTAGCGCATTACTCAGTGTATCGTCCCCGGGGCAAGATTATTATCAGCCAATCCCGTCCTAATTTCCTGGTCAGTGGAATCACGAACTGTCTTTACCGTAACGTGAAAAATAATATCTTTGCCCGCTAATGGGTGATTACCGTCCATCACGATATTACCATCTTTGATTTCCGTCACGAAAAAAGCCATCTTCTCGCCTTTATCATTTGTTAAGTCTACATGTGCTCCAATATGTTGATACTCAGGTGGCACATTAATCAGGTTATCTGTAAATACTAATTCAGGATCATACGGATACATGCTTTCAGACTTATCAAAAGCAACATCTAATTGATCGCCGAGAGCATGACCTTCAAGGCTCTGCTCTACCTTATCTGGCGATTGATTATGACCATGGACATAACCAATAGGAATATCAGACTCTTCCACAACTGAACCGGAAGAAGACAAAGAAATACGATAGGTAAAGAAAACCGTCTTACCTTTTGTAATGAGATCGTTCGACATAAATAGAAATAGCCTGACGAGCAGGCATCTATTCTAACGCTTGGCGCGTTTACGTAAAGCGTCTATTGATTGTAATTGAGCAGCAGCCTCAGCAAATTCACGCTGTGCTTTGGCATAATCAACGGCATCCGACTTGTCTTTCATTGCCTTTTCAGCGCGTTCTTTCGCTTCCAGCGCTGCGGCTTCATCAATATCGGTTGCGCGAGTCGCTGTATCGGCAAGTACAGTAACGACATGTGGTTGAACTTCGAGAATTCCACCAGAAACATAAATATGCTGCTCTTCACCTTCCTGGGTTTCAACACGTACCTCGCCTGGTTTCAGGCGAGTCACCATAGGTGCATGTCGAGGGGCAATACCAACTTCACCCATTTCTGCTGGAGCATAAATCATTGTCACAGGGCCAGAATAAATCTCAGCTTCTGCGCTAACGATATCAATGTGAGTAGTCATAGCCATAAGAATATCTCGCGTCTAAGCGTTGGCTTAAAGAGTCTTCGCCTTTTCTTCAGCTTCCTCGATTCCACCAATCATATAGAAAGCCTGCTCTGGAAGGTGGTCGTATTCACCCGCTACAATCGCTTTAAAGCTCGCGATAGTATCTTTCTGTGAAACGTATTTACCTTCGGCGCCGGTAAATGGCTCAGCTACGAAGAATGGTTGTGACAGGAATTTCTGAATCTTACGTGCACGACCTACAATTTGCTTGTCATCATCACTTAATTCGTCCATACCGAGAATCGCGATAATATCTTTCAATTCTTTATAACGTTGCAGCGTACCCTGTACAGAACGGGCTACTTCATAGTGCTCAGTACCAACAACTAACGGGTCCAGCTGACGAGAAGTTGAATCAAGCGGATCTACCGCTGGATAAATACCCAGTTCAGCAACCTGGCGAGACAGTACTAACATCGCTTCAAGGTGAGCAAAGGTTGTAGCTGGTGATGGGTCAGTCAAGTCATCCGCCGGTACATATACGGCCTGGAATGATGTAATTGAACCGGTCTTGGTAGAAGTAATACGCTCCTGCAGTACACCCATCTCTTCAGCCAGTGTCGGCTGGTAACCTACCGCCGATGGCATACGACCCAGAAGTGCTGATACTTCAGTACCTGCCAGTGTGTAACGATAGATGTTATCAACGAACAACAGTACGTCACGACCTTCGTCACGGAAGTTTTCCGCAATCGTCAGGCCAGTCAGTGCAACACGCAGCCTGTTTCCGGACAAAGTTCACATTGATGTTGTAGAAAAATCTTCTAACGATATGTCATTAACATCTAATGATCTGCCCTTTAGTTTTTCAGAATCAAAAACTGCTATTTTGCTTACTGTGAATAGGGATTTCACTTCAATGCATGCAGACATTTATGCAAATGAAAATTTATCGCATCTAATGTTAGAATTGGGAAGAAGGGACAAATAAAAATCCCTAAACGCTCTGATACTGCACGGGCATTAATGAATTTTATATCTTCACAAAATGAGATCTAAGCTTTATCTCAAAAGATTTTTAAAATTATCTATGATTTTTGGATTTGCTTTCAAAAATGTTATAAATTTTCTTAACTGTTTGATGGTCTTTGGTTTAGGGTGATGCTCAATTCCTTCTGTATC
>CALODD010000043.1:2500-25314 GCA_942491945.1 uncultured Gammaproteobacteria bacterium
ACTAAACTGGCCCATCCATTCTGAATTAAACATGACCTGGGTTTTTTCCGGGTCCAGGATCTTAAAGACCTGTGCAGTATAGGTTTCAGCGTTTTTCTTAATTTCTTCAGCCGATAGCGGCGGACGCGTCGCACTCTTACCGGTGGGGTCGCCGATCATCGCAGTAAAGTCTCCGATCAGAAACAGCACCTCATGCCCCAGATTCTGAAACTGTTTAAGTTTGTTGATCAACACCGTATGCCCCAGATGCAGATCGGGTGCGGTGGGATCAAAACCAGCTTTCACACGCAAGGGGCGACCTTCTTGTAAACGCTTTTGCAGTTCATCTTCGGGCAGGACTTCATCCACACCACGATTAATCAGGGCCATTTGTTCCTGTACAGATGTCATTATCCTACTCTCGAATTAGCACTGGCTCGAAAAAGGGCGGCATTATAACGGCAATACAGGTGATTGCCTGCAGAAATCATCCTCGATAATCAATTACTTATAACGGTTGACCCAGCCCTCAGGGTTAGATAATCTCCCGGCACAATAACATTAAAACCCTTATTTTTCCGTGCCTTAGCAGGAATTAATGAAACTAAACCTTAGCGATATGTCTTACTTGGGGAAAAAACAGGCCGTTTTTCTGGCTTTCGGATTGATCGTGGCCGGGCTCAGCCTTGGCGCTATTCCGTACTCAGACAAAAATCTTTCAGGCCAGGAACTCACACGCATTGAAGTTAAACTGCCTGATTTAATCGAAACCGTTAGCCCACAACCTGTTCATGCTGCTCAAAACAGCATTGATTGGCAAGAAGAAAAAGTTCGTAAAGGCGACAGTCTATCCGCTATTTTTAAACGTGCTGGCCTGTCGGCTAAAACACTGCACAACATCATGCAAAGCGGTAAAGAAGCCAAAGGCTTTAAGCATATCCGTCCCGGTCAAACTCTGCGTTTTGGCTATACCGAGGGTCAGTTTAAACAGATACAACTCCCTCAGAATAAGACTAGTACGCTGATCGCCAAGCTTAATGGAAATAAATGGCTAACTTCACAGAACACAAAATCAGTAGAAACACGTATTGAGCATAGCTACGGTGTGATCAGGCATTCATTGTTTGCTGCGGGATACAAAGCTGGACTCAGCGACAACACCTTGATGCAGATGGTTGGAATCTTTGAATGGGATATTAACTTCACCTTAGATATTCGCGAGGGAGACAGCTTCTCTGTCGTGTATGAAACGAAATACCTCGACGGCGAAAAAATCGGCGATGGCTCAATCATTGCTGCCGAATTCATCAACCAGGGTAAAGGCTACCAGGCCGCGCGTTATACCGATAGTAAGGGTGAATCAGACTACTACGCCGCCAACGGCAAAGCCATGCGCAAAGCTTTTCTACGTTCACCGATGAAAGTCTCCCGTATTAGCTCGCGCTTTACCAAACGCCGCTGGCATCCGATTTTAAAGCGTTGGAAAGCTCACAGAGGCGTTGATTATGCCGCCGCCAAAGGAACACCAATAAGGGCAACCAGTAGCGGCAAAGTGGCACATAAAGGCTGGAAAGGCGCTTATGGAAAAGCAATCTTCCTGCAACACGGTAAAAAGTACACAACAGTCTATGGCCATTTAAACGGTTATGCCAAAGGCCTACGTAAAGGTAAGCGCGTTAAGCAGGGACAGATCATTGGGTATGTCGGCTCAACTGGCCGCTCTACTGGCCCTCATTTACATTATGAGTTACGAGTCAACGGCGTGCACCGTAATCCATTGACTATTAAACTGCCTCAGGCAAAGTCCTTACCTAAAAAACTGATGGCTGATTTTAAAGTGCAATCCAGCCCTCTATTTAACCGTCTCGCATTACTCAACGCGACACAACTTGCTGCAAACACTTCTGATATATCTAGCGCATCAACCAACTAACATATCTGCCATAGCCGATACTCATGACACACACGGGTTACTTTATCGGCATCATGACCGGCACCAGTGTCGATGCGGTTGATACGGCGCTCATTCGAATCAACGAGAACGGAACACCAACCTTCGATTCCGGCTATGCCCATCCCATAGATAATTCGCTCAGACAAAGAATATTAAGCTGTAGCCGCGGAGAAGATGATCGACTGGATACACTAGCCACTCTGGATTTAGAACTGGCATCCATCTATAGCTATTGCGTAGAGCAGTTACTAAACAATGTCCAGGTCAGCACGAAGCAGATCGTCGCGATTGGCAGCCACGGCCAGACGATCAGGCACTGTCCTGAATGCACGCCACCCTACACTGTACAACTCGGGAATGGCGATTTGCTGGCACAGAATTCAGGAATCACAACGGTATCGAATTTCAGGCAACGCGATATCGCCCTTGGCGGTCAAGGAGCACCACTTGCGCCGCTGTTTCATCACCAGCTTTTTCATCAAGAAGGTAAAACAGTAATTGTTGCCAATCTTGGCGGAATCGCCAACATCAGCATACTCACCACTGATGGCTTAATTTCAGGTTGTGATACCGGGCCTGCGAATACGCTCATGGATCAATGGATTTTTCATCATAAGCAACAACGCTACGATAAGAATGCTCAGTGGGCTAAAACAGGAACGATGAACGCGCAGCTGCTAGAAAAACTGCTTAATGAACCCTGGCTCCACCAAATTCCCCAAAAAGCACAGGTCCTGAGCTTTTTAATCTGCAATGGCTAAATCAGAATCTAAAAGGCATGGATGTTTCACCTGAAGATGTACAACGTACGCTTTGCGAATTCACCGCCATAACGCTTACTCAGGCGATTACTGACTACTCAGAACATGCACCCGACAAACTCATCCTTTGCGGTGGCGGTGCTTCAAACCCTTTATTGGTCGAACATATTAAGTCACTTGTTCAATTCCCAGTCGAGCCTGCGTCGGATTACGGCATTGAACCTGACTGGATTGAAGCAACTATGTTTGCCTGGCTAGCCTACCGAACTTTGAATGGATTACCCGGAAATGTTCCTGCAGTAACTGGCGCCACAGAAGCCAGTGTTCTGGGGATGATCCACCCAGCAAACAAAACCAGTTAGCTGATCAAATAGAGAAGGATGCTCCACAACCGCAAGTTGTATTGGCATTCGGATTATTTATAACAAATTGAGCGCCAGTCAGGTCTTCCTGAAAACGAATTTCAGCTCCCATGAGATACTGCATACTCATAGTATCGACTACGACTGATACGCCGTCTTTTTCGATTTGCAGATCATCATCATTTGCCTGCTCGTCAAACTCAAAACCATACTGAAAGCCAGAGCATCCGCCACCGGTGATGAATACACGTAATTTGAGTTCGGAATTATCCTCGGCTTCAACCAGCTTTTTCACCTGGTTAACCGCAGAGTCTGAAAAAATTAATGGGCTATCGCCACTATCTGCCTGAATCACTGTTGCACTCATTTAAAACTCCAAGTCGTTGCAAAAGTAAGGCGACTAAGAACCTTCTTCAGTTGCAACTTTGTTTGAAACGCGAGCGGTTGGTTTACTTGATTTCGACATTTCGAGCACAGGATTCTTAACCTCTGCTTCATGCACCAACTGACCGTTTATTTCGGCACCAATCGCCATTTCAATTAAATTGTAATACACATTGCCGGTTACGCGCGCCTTGGCTGCCAGCTCTATACGTTCAGAAGCATAGACATCACCAATTACCGTACCGTTCAACACTATATGGGGGACACGTACCTGACCTTCAATACTGCCTTTGTCACTTAAATTAAGAATAGAAGCTGTGCCAGATTTCGCTTCGACATTACCGATAATCGAACCGTCAACAAATAAGCCACCATCAAAAATGACATCGCCCCTGACTTCAGTGTCACCACCGACCAGGGTATGTACCTTGCCGGAGTTTTTCTTGTCCTTACCGCCCATTGAAATCATCTCTCATGTCCTCGTTTTATGCCAGTCGAATCGCTTGACTGGGTTTTTTATCACGTGCCCCTTCTTGCGCTTCAATGTCACGACAACATCACGGGGCTGAAAGCCTTCAGGAAAACGCAGGCTACCACTGATCTCCTGATAATAGTGGAATTTATACGTAATTGGTTTCTTTTTACTGACCCGTATCTCGGAAAGCTTCAGCGCTTTCTCCTGATTATTCAGTATCCCATGTACGGTTATATTCACTCCACCTTCGGCCAGATTATCATTTTTTCCAGCTTGGGTTAATATCATTTTAAAATGATACAGATCTTTACCGGCCGGCATTGTCGTAAATTTATACACACTTAAGCCAGAACGGCCTTTATCTGGTGAAATAATCGATTTATAAAACGATACATCTTCCCTGAGTCGCGCTATCTCTTCCTGCCCGGCTTTGACATCCCGCGCTAACTCAATTTTCGCTTCACGGTCTACCTGAGCAGTCCTTTCCAGGATGGAGATACGAGCTTGCATATCACGCCCCACCTGAGTGGTTTGATCGAGTTGATCATGCAGTAAACGAGTTTTTTTCTGCTCTTCGTCGTACCTCTGTACACCAGAACTCATGCCGTACTGATAGACCAGTACTACTGAAACACCCCATAAGACCGCATTCACAATCGCCAGGGCTCGAAACCGACCCGGGCGATGCTCCTTAATGATAAATGCCATGCTTACGGCAACAGTGCAGCGCGATCCAGACCAGATATTTCTGGAAGATCGAACATCAAATTCATATTTTGAATGGCCTGACCTGCAGCTCCTTTCACTAGATTATCAATGACCGACAATATGACCACCATATGGTCATTGGGTGACTGATGCACCGCGATACGGCACATATTCGATGAACGGACAGAACGTGTTTCGGGATGAGTCCCAACAGGCATAACATCAACGAACGGCTCATCCTTATACCTGGCTTCATACAGGCCCTGTATATCAGCCAGCTCACCTTTTGCCTTGGCATACAGAGTCGAGTGTATTCCTCGGATCATCGGGGTTAAATGCGGCACAAACGTCAGACCAATGATGTCATCCGTTGCCTCAGTTAAGCCCTGGGTAATCTCAGGCAAATGGCGATGCCCGCCTACAGCATAAGCCTTGAAACTATCACCCGCCTCGCAGAACAAGGTGTCCACATTCGCACCTCGACCAGCGCCACTGACGCCGGACTTACAATCAGCGATCAGGCTGGAACTATCTACTAAGCCATTCTCAATCAATGGCAAAAAGCCAAGTTGGGTCGCAGTCGGATAACAGCCTGGATTCGCTACCAGATTTGCAGAGCGAATATCGCTACGATTTACTTCAGGCAAACCGTAAACGGCTTCGGCAACCAGATCAGGGCAGGCATGCTCCATGCCATACCATTGCTGCCATTCATCAATATCCTTGATACGAAAGTCCGCCGCCAGATCGATGACTTTGACGCCAGCGTCCAGTAACTCGCGTGCCATGGTCATGGCAATACCATTCGGTGTCGCAAAGAACACCACATCACACTCAGACAGTGTCTTGATATCGGGCTCTGAGAAGGCCACGTCCAGATGGCCGCGCAGGTTGGGGTATAAATCAGACACGCCCTTACCTGACTCAGCTCGAGACGTAATCACCTTAAGCTGTACATGCTCGTGGCCGCTTAACAACCTCAATAATTCGACACCGGTATAACCTGTGCCACCAACGATACCGACCTGAATCATTCCCTGTTCCTGATGCGTATCAACACACTAAAATCACAATCGCGTATTCTACGACGAACCATAGCAACACGTCATTGCAAAACATTCTATTCGGGTACTTATAACAGGAATATCGTAACATCCAGCTATGCTTAACCACTCAAGACGCACCTATCGCCTGTTGTTTAATCCACAAGCATGGCGAATTCGATTAACACTTTGGGCAGGAGCCATTGTACTGGGCCTGGTTTCCATCGTATTAATCAGAGGCAGTGAAATTCTGGATCAACTATTCCTCGATTTCACACAGCAATACCCATACGCACCAATATTCATCACGCCAACCAGCTTCATCATCATCGTCTGGCTGATCCATAAATATTTTCCAGGTAGTCAGGGCGGTGGCGTTCCACAAACCATCGCCAGCCTGCAGCATGTCACGCCAGATCATCTGGTTTCACTACGCATATTGGTCGGTAAGACGATTCTTGTACTTGCGGCTCTGGCCGCTGGCGCCTCCATCGGTATCGGTGGACCGATGGTACATATCGGTGCCAGCATTATGTATGTCGCCAGCCTGAGCGCCCGATATACACCGACCCATATCAAACATACCGCCATCATGGCTGGTAGTGCCGCAGCCATCGCCGCAATCTTCAGTGCACCGCTGGCTGGCTTTGCTTTTGCAATGGAGGAAATCAGCCGCTCATTCCAGCCCCGCCGCAGTGGGTTAATCATCGTGACAGTATTACTCGCCATGTTAGTGCTCGCAGGCATTATAGATATACATCCCTACCTGGGGACACTGGATTACCTGCACCCGGAAACCCAGCCCATTTGGCTAGCCGCTCTAGTATGCGGCATTGCCGGGGGAATACTGGGCGGTTTATTCAGTCAAGCCATAGTATCGCTAACATCCAGCACCATGGCATTTGTAAAAAGACATCCATATATGTTTGCCGGAGGCTGCGGGTTGATTGTCGCTATTCTGGGTGTGCTTAGTGCAACACCGATCTACGGTACTGGTTTCCACGTCGCAACTGAAATCGCCCAACATCCTGAACAGTTTAATGACCCATTTTTTCCATTCGCAAAAATGATTGCGACAGCCGCCGCCTTTCTAAGTGGCATTCCAAGCGGTATCTTTGGGCCAACCATCGCCATCGGTGCCAGCATTGGTGCAGACCTGAGCCAGTGGTTTAGTTTTATCCCAGCACAAAGTGCCGTACTCCTGGGGATGACAGCGTATTTTTCTGCTGTATTTCAGACACCAGTCACAGCGGCCATTCTGGTACTGGAGATCAGCGGTAGCCTGGACATCCTGTTACCGATTCTTGCTGCATCGTTCATCGCCTTTGCTCTATCACGACTACTGTGCCCACAACCCTTATACCGGGTGCTTTCAGGGCACTTTATCAACATCTTTAACAATTCCGACTCGAAAAAGGCTTGAATTCCAGTGATTTACACTCAATATAGATAGACAGCTTATTTGCTAAGGATCCATATATGGAACTAACCACCGCCATCGCCCTGGCACTGGGCGTTTCCTGGGCGAGCGGCATCAATCTATACGCCGCCGTATTCATGCTGGGTTTTATGGGGAGCCAGGGACATATTGCCCTGCCTCCTGACCTGATGGTTGTGCAAGATCCAGCTGTCATGATGGCCGCTGGTTTTATGTACTGCGTAGAGTTTTTTGCCGACAAAACGCCCGGCGTTGATACCGGTTGGGATGCATTACATAGTTTTATTCGTATCCCTGCAGGTGCAGTAATGGCGTCTATGGCGGTCGGTGATGTTTCCCCTGCAATGCAGGCTGCAGCCTTTCTTGTTGGCGGCGGTGTGACAACAGCGACTCATGCAACCAAAGCGGGGAGTCGGGTACTCATCAACACCTCACCCGAGCCATTTAGCAACTGGGTGGCGTCAGTCGCTGAAGATATTATTGTGATTGGCGGTCTATGGACTGCACTCTATAATCCGGTTCTGTTTTTAGTCTTACTAGGTGTATTTATCATCCTGATGATCTGGCTGTTACCGAAAATCTGGCGCGGCATGAAGATGGTGGCACGTAAGCTTGGTGCTTTGTTTGGTAGAACAAAAGAAGAGCCCGACCCAATTTCACGTGGACATGACACACCTAATCCTGAGAACATTGATACTTCAGCACTGGCTGAGCCTCCGAAAAATAATCTCCCCTAGGGCCTATTAAGACTAACTCATGACCCCAAGAATGATCGGCTTTGCCGCGGTGGTACTCATCACCGCGCAGGTACTACTGGGTATTTATATCTTTCAGGAACAACAACGGATTCCTGCGCAAAAAGGCACAACGTATGCCGGAAAAACTATTGATGTCATCAACCCTACAGAAGGATCCCACACGCTGGTCTCTTTCTGGGCTTCGACCTGCCTGCCCTGCATTAAGGAAATGCCAGATTTCATTGAATTACATAACGACTATCAGTCATATAACTTGAATATTACTGGCATTACCATGCCCTTTGACCAGGCCGACCTGACGCTCGCCGTTATCCAGAAATTTCAGATTCCCTGGCCCAATGTAATCGACACCCAGGGCAAACACGTCGCTGCATTTGGCGATATCAAGGCCGTTCCGACCACGCTACTGGTTGATCACACCGGCAAAGTGAAATGGAAACAGGAAGGCCCGGTCGATTTCAAAAAGCTTCGACAGACACTCAATCAACACCTGAGCCCGAATAAATTGCCGTCCTAGTAATCCTGGGGCTACAATCCTCCTCAACAACGAGGAACGCCAATGCTTTGGGTTAAGTCACTTCATTTATTCTTTATGGTCGCCTGGTTTGCCGGACTGTTTTACCTGCCGCGCATCTTCGTCAACCACGCCATGGTCGAAGACAAAGCCACCAGTGAGCAATTCAAGATCATGGAACGCAAGCTGTATAAGTTCATTACCCCGTGGATGATTCTGACTTTGGCGTTTGGTATCTGGATGCTCTATGACTATGCATGGGCTGCCTTTGGCTCCCAACTGTGGTTACAGATTAAATTAGTATTGATTGTTGGCCTTGTGGGTTATCACCACTGGTGTGGTCGCATCGTGAAGATTTTTGCGGAAGACCGAAATACTAAAAACCATGTCTGGTATCGATGGTTTAATGAAATACCGGTGGTTTCTCTGTTGGCAATTGTGTTGTTGGCTGGACTGAAGCCTTTTTAACTCCATTCACTTATAGATGTTCAACTCTATTGGCAAAATAACACTAGCACTAGGCGTATGCATATTCGGGTTGTTTTTAGTCTATTGGGGTGCAAGTCTTATTCTTGATGGTGAGTTTGTCTGGGGCGATAAATTTTCTGCTGAAGGTAGAGACGGCAATACCATAATGTTATCCATATTGGTCGGGTTAGCCGCTATAGCATGGGGACTACACGAATTATTCGATTACTTGATTGCGAATAGAGATTGAAGCTCTCTAGATTGGTAATGCAAAGCAAACTATTCCTTTGTAACTAAAATATCTTCCATCACCAAATACTCCAAGTCTGACCCAAAGAACATATTCAAAGCATCATCCGGTGAACAAACCATCGGCTCACCACGTCGGTTTAATGATGTATTCAAACAAACCCCGTAGCCTTTAAGCTTTTCCAGCTCTTTTAATAGAGAATAGTAACGTGGATTCGTTTTTTCAGTAACGATCTGGGTACGGGCCGTACCATCTTCATGCACCACTTCTGGAATACGACCCTTCCATTGCTCAGCAACCGTAAAGGCAAAGGTCATGTAGGGTGATGGATGATCGGTCTGAATGATTTCTGGCGCAACCGTATCCAGCATACTCGGACAGAATGGACGCCAGCGTTCACGGTATTTGATCTGCGTATTTATACGGTCTGCAATCTCACGTACACCGGGGTCGCCAAGAATACTTCGGTTACCTAAGGCGCGTGGACCAAATTCCATGCGTCCCTGAAACCAGGAAACCGGGTTACCATCGGCAAGTATTTTTGCCGTTTCTTCTGGTGTGTTTTCCAGTTTTCGCCAACTGAGTTTTTCGGTTCGACGTTCGACCGCCTCGATACATTGTTCATTGGTGTAGCTCGGGCCAAGATAGACATGTTCCATCTTCTTAACCTGATCACCGCGCTCATTGGCAACATAGGTCGCCGCGCCCAGTGAAGTACCGGCATCACCTGATGCCGGTTGTACAAATAATTCAGTAAGTCCCGGCAGATCAATGATCTTCTGGTTGAGTTTCACATTGAGCGCCACACCACCAGCGAAACATAGCTTGCCGGTCTCACGAATAATATCGCCCACATAGTGCTCAATCAGGCCAAGGGAAACATCTTCGAGTATCTGTTGGATACTCGCTGCGTAATCAATATACGGGTCATCGATTTCATCACCTTTGCGTTTTGGGCCCAGCCAATCGATTAATTTCTTGCTGAAATAATAACCCTTATTTCCTTCTTTGTATCGGCGCAATCCCACAACATTGGAATACTGCGTATTCACTCGGAAGTCCTTCTTACTGTATTTAATTAGACGAGATAGGTCATGTTTATTCGGATCACCATAGGGCGCCATGCCCATGACCTTGAACTCACCATCGAGCATTTCAAAACCAAGATATTCGGTCATCGCTGCATACAGACCACCCAGAGAATCCGGATCATAGAATTCCTTGATCTTGTGAATCTTGCCATTTTCACCATAACCAAAGAATGTCGTCGCATACTCACCCTTCCCATCAATACCGATGATGGCGCATTTACCTTCGAAACCACTGAGATGGTAGGCACTCGAAGCATGCGTTAAATGATGCTCGACCGGGACTAGTTCGGTTTTATTCCGATCAATACCGAGGTCGTCCATGAGCTGATGTGCCTGACGGACATTACGGTAGTAACGGCGATTACCGGCGAATATTGCCGTCAAGGCTCGGTCTGGCGCATACCAGTAGCGTTTTGCGTAGTGCCATCGAGCTGGCGAAGTCAACGGAATCTTCGCATAAGGCATGGCAACGACATCGATATCCTCAGGCCCAATACCTGCCTGCAGCATACAAAACTTCGCTGCTTCCAGAGGGAATTTACCCTTAGCGTGCTTGTCACGAATAAATCGCTCTTCCTCCGCCGCAGCAACGGTTTCACCATCAATCACCAACGCCGCGGATGCGTCGTGAAAAACTGCGCCGGAAATACCAAGAATCTTCATACCAATGCGTTCAGCTGCCAACCAAAGCGCGCGATTATACGGAATGTTGGCACCGGCGTCAGATATACGCGAGAATGCGCCCCCATGGCCCCCGCACTACAAAATATACAAAACTGGCTAAGTAACGACCTACGCCGCCCTGCTGTTTTGATTAGCATGATATTTTCTGTGTGGGTTATCCAGACCAATGACACGATCAACGTTGATGGTATTTTATATATCGATGCGGCCTGGCAGATCATGCAGGGAAACTGGCAAGGAGCCAAGGATCTATATACCCACCTCTTTTATCCATTTCTGATCGCCAGTATAGCCTGGGTATTACCGATTGAACTCGAAACCGCAGCAAATCTTATTAATACTATATTGTTCGCGGGCCTAAGCTGGTTTTTTCTATCAATATTGATGGAAATGAACGCCCCTCGTCGAGCATTAGCTATCGGACTATTCCTAATTTCTATTCACCCATATATCAATGATTATCGAGCCGATATCATACGAGGCCCGGGGTTCTGGATGTTTTTCCTGGCATATATTTATTTCTCCCTACGTTTCTTTAATACCTCGAACACTTATTTCTTTGCATTGTCATTGTGTTGTTTAATTATCATGACATTGTTCCGCACAGAAGGGATTGTATATCTTATTTTATCGCCTCTAGTCTTACTATCGACTAAATGTTATCGACATTATGAGGGATATGTATTCATCATCAAATCATATGCCGTGATTGCAGGAGGAGTAACAGCTATTGCTATAGCAATCAATACTTTAACCATAATCCCTTTCGACTCGCGCCTGGGGCAGCCCATCCAGTATTGGGGCTCTAAAAGCGAAGAGTTATTCCTATATTTCTCTCAGCTAGCCACACAACTCGAAACTCACGTACTACCCATTGAATCTTCAAAACACAGTGAGGTAGGGGTTATTGCTCTAATGTTAACTCTCATTATTACCACAATTATTAAGCGATCGACTCTACTACTACTTATAATCTCCCTGTGGTCTCTTACCAGCCGAAAGATAAGACGTACTATCCCACATTACGTCTTCCTTATTAGTTTAATTAGCATAAATTTCATTACACTGATCTATCATAGCGCTGAACGTTTTTACCTATCCAGCCGTTTTGCCATGCCTACAGCGCTAATTATCGCAATAATTGCCTGTTACGGTATCGTTCATTTTTTTGAAATAAAGAAAACAAACAGTATAAAAATACTTCGTGGCATAACTATTTTTACATTATTTATTATGGCAATAGATGGGCTCTATTCATTCGGAGCATCTAAATACTATTTAAGGGAGACGGGTAACTGGATGAAAGATAATTTATCACATAGCCAGTCCATGATTAGCAATCATCTTGTGGTCGATCACTATGCAGGTAAACGGCATAGCTTTGAAACTCGTCGAAATACTCTTATTTTTTCAAATGAACTCATGAGAGACACGATCAATTGGAGCTTGATTGATGAGCATAATTATCTGGCTGTGCGTCTGAAGCACTTATCAGAGTCAACTATTTCTCTGCTTAAAAAAAGATATGGTAACGATATGAAATATTTCCCTTCCGCCAAAGAACAAAAATCAATCATATTCAAGATTCATTAACGGTATAAGCCGCATATACAGCCAATAACGTTTAAGCAGTCCACTTATCGTATCAGATTCCTACTAGTTGATATTGGCACATTAACTTCATTTGGAGCCGCTATTACTGATAGCTCTCTACGAAAGTGAAACATATCATCGGTTAGCCTTAATAATTTATACTTACCATGTCTTCTCTTTCCGTCATGAGAAAAACGGTAAAAAGTATAGCCCTCAGGAAAAACAGCCTCTATTTTTCGCATGCTATCCAGTGAATCTTTAAGTTCCAAGCTACTTTCAAATAAAACGGTTGGACGATATTGATCTAATACACAGGGCATTCCCGATAAAACATTCTTTTCATAACCCTCAACATCCAGTTTAATGAAATCTATTTTCTCAATTTCAAGATTTTGAAAATAATCGTCTGCTCGCTTCACTACCAGGCTATCCGAAGTTCGGTTTATTGATGAAAACTCTTCTACGAATGACCCCATCCCCAAATTTCCTTCAGGAGGAGCATAGAATCTCTGCTCCTCATTTGAATCGCCTAGGGCTATTGGAAAACATTCAATATTCTCAACTTTATTTAACTCTATTTTTTCTAACAGCTGTTTTCGGACTGGTTCAAATGGTTCAAATGCCAATACTTTACGTGAATACTTGGCCATAAAAAGAGCATGATGACCAATATTGGCCCCAATATCGATGCAACCCGGTGAATGCCGAGACTCAAGAAAATCTCGAATGAATGCGAGTACATCACATTCATGGCATCCAGATAGCAACACCTTTCGATCTATAAGGTTTTGTGTATTTCCCTGGTAGACATATCCAAAAAACTCAGTTTCAAATACACAGCCCTCCTCAAACTCAGGTGCAAAATACTTGAGTAGCTTCAATCTAATACTCTTTGATAACCAGAACAGGCCTGCTATACGATGCCCTAGATGACTTAAACGTCGCATTCTCTTTGAACCCTAACTAATAACGGTGAATAATAACCATAGGTGAGCAAATATTTTTGTTCGCCCTATTATCCCATGTAAAATACCCCAAACACATTGCACACTACTACATTTCGGATCACTGAGTTCTAAAAACATGAGCAACATTCTTAATACATTATCTAAACCGATCCGGAAGAAGATCCGCAAGCTACAAAAAAAGAAATTACGCGCGCAGCTGGAACAAGCATACCGCACGCGAAATCAGGGCATTAGTGGGAACTCGATTAAGTTCAGAGATAAACTTGAGTTTAATATCAGCGATGATTGTCGCAGCTCCTACGAGCATTTCTGTTTTATCAACCCCCCAATGGTTGAAGAAATGGATCAATTTCTCAAATATTCAGCCGATAAAACCCACTTTCTGGATATTGGCGCACTTCACGGTGTATTTTCCCTGGCATTTGCCGCGGGATCTCCGGAACGTCAGACTTTGTCGGTGGATGCTTCTGCTTCAGCATTCAGCTTTTTCATGAAGAATATCGACATTAACCCTGAGTTAAACATTCAGCCTGTTGAATGCACTCTCTGATCAAAACGGCACACTTCAAATGCACTATGACTGGCAGCATGCTATTGCCGCAGGCTCCGAAAAATTGAATGCAGATGAAACTATCTCTGTAGACATGAAAACTGGTGACGAACTATGCAATGAATATGATTTTAAACCAGACATCATAAAAATGGATGTCGAAGGACATGAAATCAAGGTCATTCGTGGTTTAAAAAATACTATTAGCAAATACCAGCCCATCATATTTCTTGAGGTACATCCCAACTACATAGCTGAAGAAGGTGAATCTACTGAAGAACTCGTTCCATTCTTCAAGAATTTAAATTATCGACTACTCAGTATTGATGGATGTGAATCATCATGGTCTGAGTTAGCGCATATCTCTAATGATGAGCGTTATATACTACTCACTGATTCATAATTGTTAGTCCAGTACTACGCCCCTCAGAACAACCCTCATACATCAATAGAAGTAAAAAGAATCTTGTCTCGAACTCTACACAAATTACTGCCAGAAAAACTCCGGCGAAAAATATATCGGTTTGGAAAAAAACTATATGTTGAGACCGACTTTCCTAGTATTGAATCTTCCTTAGAAGCGCTCAAAATGTGGGGGTTTGAGCCGCAATATTCTATCGACGTTGGCGCCTATCACGGAGAATGGACCAGGATGTTTAAGCGTTATTATCCTGATTCACATGTCTTAATGATCGAAGCTCAAACATCAAAATCTGACCGCTTACAGTCTTTCGCTAATGAGCATAACGGACAGGTCATATACGAAAACGCCTTGCTAGGGCCGGAGGATAATAAGTCAGTTGAGTTTACCGAAATGGAAACAGGTAGTTCCGTGTTTGAGGAATCCAGCCCCTATGATCGAAACAAGGTTAGCAGAACACAGGTAACACTTGACACATTAGTCGATAGTCATCCTCAATTCAAACAGCCTGATTTCCTGAAACTCGATGTTCAGGGTTACGAACTGGAAGTACTAAAAGGCGCATCCGAACTACTGACTAACACCCAAATAATTTTAATGGAGGCCTCTTTTATCCCAGTCAATAAGGGCGCACCTCTAATCGATGAAGTCATTCAATTCATGTCGGTAAGAAATTACCGACTACTAGACCTTTGTTCACAAATACGTCGTAAAGACGGCTCGCTATGGCAAACAGATTTACTATTCATACACAATAACTCACCTCTTGTACCAGCTGCAGAACTGGATGAATCTAACTGGCGAAAAGTAAAAACTAAAAGCAGCTAAGCATGCCCACACATCCTACGATATTTCAGCTGGTTGCCAAAACACCTCAATGGGGGTTTGACCTGTCACAACAGATAGCTATTGCACTAAACAATGAAGGCTATCATATCGTCACCATATTCCTTAACGGAGAATACAGTCAAACTGTAGACGAACGCTATCCCGGAGATTGTGTATTTCCCCAGCTTAATCACAAAAAACCATGGTGGCGCATACAGGCTACCCTGACCCTGTTGAAACTGTGCTTAAAATATAAGTTTGAGATAGTCATAAGCCACCACTATAAACCATCGTCTTTAATGGCCTTTGTTGATCGCATACATCCATTAAAAACACTATTCATGGTAAACCACAACCCGAACAATCTGCGCAGAAATGCCAGAGTTTCAGTTGTAAAATATCTATTCAGTAAACGCTGGAGCTTTGTTGGTGTATCAAATTGGGTGAAGAAAGATTTTCTTGATCGCGCCTCTTTTCTTAGCCCTGAACGAATGCATGTACTGCACAACTGCATTGACATCGAAAAGGTAACCGAATTACAGTTGCCTCGATCAGAAGCAAGACAATCACTAAGTGTTCCTACTCATTCATTTGTATTTGGAAATATACATCGACTAGATAAATCCAAAGGACATGACTACATGATCAAGGCCTTTGCGAAAGTCTCTAGTAAAATGGAAAGTGCGATGCTGATTATCATTGGAGGAGGTGAGCGCAAATCGCTTCTGGAGAGCATCGCCAAAGAACATGGCGTTGAGGAAAAGGTTAAACTAGTCGGAGTACTTCATAATGCTTCGAGTTATGCAACCGCTTTTGATGTATTCGTTTCCCCGTCGCTTCATGAGGGTTTTGGCCTGGGCTTACTGGAAGGCATGGCTGCCTCATTACCGACACTAACCAGTACGGGTGGTGCTTCACCAGAAGTTGTTGGGGACACCAGTTTACAATTTCCACCGGGGGATGCCGATAAGCTCGCCGAACAGATGCTCACAATATATCAGCTACCCCAGGAAAAAAGAGTTGAAATGGGGCAATCGTCTTACGTTCGGTTAAATGAAAAATTTTCTAAAGATATTTATCACTCAAATGTATCGAAGTTATTTCTGGGACGCCAATAATAGTCTCCATTGTTCAACCACATGTTCTAACAGATAATCTTTTTTACCTCGAACCTCTGGTCGACCATGTTCATACCACCCCATGAGCTTTTCAGTAACTTTACTGTCATCGACAGACATTATCTGTTCATCATTACTCAGAATTTCTCTGGCGGCTCCAATGTCATAACAAAGCACTGGCGTCCCGACGGTATTTGCTTCTGCATAAATCACGCCGAACGTTTCAGGTAACACATTCTGTGGATAGAACACGCAAAATGCCTCTCGAACATGCTGAACTACCTCTGCATTAGCTATGCTACCCACATTGATTAAATTAGGGTGGTCAACCCATTCTTCAGGCATTTCCTCATAGCCAGGATTTGCAATTAAAAGTTTAACCTCGGGTTTTGTTTTGATTATCTGTTTAAAGTGGTCCAGTACTTGTCTTAACCCTTTTCTCGGCGCACTGAAAAATACCAGTTTATTTCTGTCAACTGCTGTTGGCTGATATTTTATATCCGGGTTAATTACATTATAAATTGTTTCGATTTTGATCGGTTTCAACCGATTCAGAGGGTGGAACAATCGCTGAAACCAGCATTTTGGTTCCAGATACATTTCAGCTATTCCACGCTGCCAGTTAGAGTTGCAGATAAGTGTCACATCGTTCTGAATAAAATAATCACGGTATCGGCAATATTTGGGTGCCGGCAGATCCTGTATCCAGAGATAGTGCTTCGCAGTAGGGAAGTACTCAGTCATTTGTTTTAGAGCTTTTATTTTCCTCATCAAAACAACATGATGCGGAGTGTCGACATTTCTCGCGCTTTCTAATGAAAGGTATCTTATCCCATCATCATCTATTTCATCCTCAGTCCGGCAAGGCTGCACAATAACAACTTCAAATTCCGGCCTTAATTTCTGCGCAACTCTGAGCATTGTCGACTCAGTCCCACCAATTGCACGCTCTGCCAAGCTTGCGAATGTGTAAGGTTTCTTGCACTTAATATCTATAAAATAAACAACACTCATAATACTAATAATCTAATATATTTTTTAAGATAGGATAGTTTGAACAGGTTCAATGTTCGGCAACGGATCGCTCTGCGATATGTTTGCCTGGCAATAGCGTATTCTCTATTCACATACTGAATACGAAATAGAGACATAAGTCGGTTACAATAAAATACGCTCTTATACTTCATCAGAGATGCAGGCAAGATATTCGGATCGAATACAACATCAGGCAGACGTTCAACGACATCCGCATACCCAGCTGACTGATTCCTTAAACTATCATCATGCTTGAGTATTTCGACTACCGGATCATTAATACACGCCACCTTTTCATTCGCCAGGACCCATGCATAAACTGAAAAGTCTTCGCTAACCTTCAAATTTTCAGGGTAAGGATATTTCAAGGCGGTTTCACGTTTGATCAATGCTGTTCCACCATTGGCAATAGAAAACTTTTTTCGAATAACATAGTTAACAAAATTAATTCTAGTATCGCTAAGTTCCACTTGCTGCGTATGTAATCGAACTTTATCGGCGTGTCGGCTTTGGTGGCCACCAAATACCAAAGCACAAGCCAGATTCTGTTCTACTTTTTCTCTTAGCTTTATAAAACCATCTGCCAATAATTTATCATCCGCATCCACGAAACTCAGATAATCTGACTTTGCCAGCCGAGCACCATGGTTGCGTGCCGAGCTCACGCCGGCGTTATCCTGATAGACATACTGAATCGGATAGCTTTTTAACAATAGCTGAACGATTTCAGCTGTGTCATCCTGAGACCCATCATCAACAACAATAATCTCGTCAGCATCACCAATGACAGCAGCGATTGAAGAAATAGCATCCGGCAGGTACTTTGCGTAATTGAAGCACGGCAGGATAAAGCTCACCGAAATCACTTCGTCAATTCCTTTATCAGCTGGTGCATTTGATATTTATCACCATCTGTATATGACTTGAGAAAATACAATTTATCTCTCATGGAAAAATTGTAAGACCGCCGTGATAGGCTATCCAGATCACGATATTTACCACCACGATACCATGCAGTTTTCGCCAGCTTTTCCAAATCGATAAAACGTACTTCTGGTTGGGAATCCTTATCTATTTTATAAAAGATATGTTTTGGATAGAGACAACCATGTTGATACCCGATGTCATGCAATGACTTAACATGGTGCGCAATGATTCGAATCAGTGAACGTCGTTGAGTCACCGTCAATTTATTAATCGCCTTCGTATTATCACAGGCATCCATTGAATCAAGAGACTCCGTAATCAGTATAGCCTGGTGCTTGCCTGCATCGTCACGTGTAGCAAAATAGACTGGCGTAACGACAGGAAAATTCTGGCGTATACACAGCATAATATTTTCAAACTCTCGCTCGAAGGTAGCCTGACCTTCCAACAGATGCTGCCAACTGAAGGTTGTGAAATTTTCCTGACGCTTCACATACAAAGCGTTAATATTAATGTCTGAATCATTTAGCTCGTAACGACACACTTCACTCCAGCCATCACGTCCGGTATTCGGCTCATCGGCCCTGGGAACTTCCATATCCCAGAAATCCTCAAATGCGTTCAAACCCTTATTATGCAGCTGTTCACGCCAGGCATCTGCAATATAGACCATTAATCAGGCATCCAGAGAAGTATCTGCAAGAATTTTATCCGCTTGCATCTTGTTTAGCATCGCCTGTATTTTGCGTGCACCTTTACGCACCGTCTTCTCACGCGAGCCTAATTCTGGATTCAAAATCATGGTCGCGTGGTTCAGATGCACGGCATACTTAATCAATTCAACAGATGGGATAAACACCATCTCATGACCTTTATCTTCCAAGGTCTTATGCAATATTTTGCCGGCCGTTTCTTCGCCCGCGCCAAAACTGATTTTATATTTCTGCAACAGGTCGGTTCGGTATAACGCAAGGTGGCTGCGCAGATAGTGGAAATGCTTACCCTTACCATCAGTAATCAATTCTTTGCCAATAATCGGATAAATTACTTTCTGAATCGCATATTCGATCTTCTTTAAAAACAGTTTCCAGCCTGGTTTCACTTCCAGCTTCCATGAGCCAACGCCTGCGATGTTGTCATCTGATTCAATCTGTTTTAACAAAAAATCTAACCAGTCATCACGCAATACAAAAGTATCCGTATGAATCGACATAACGTATGGTGTAGTCACACGTTCCAGGGCCATATCCAGCGCCGCGGCGTGCGAAGCTCCAGGAGATTCCCCAGGAACAACCTGACGCTCAATCAGTTCAATCCAGTTTAGTGAACGCAAATAATCCAAAGACTCATCGCCCCCACCCGAACCATTATCTATTGCAATCACATGGATTCGACTAGAATCCGTATGACGACGGAGTAGACGTAGGCACAGGCGCGTAATATCAGGTGTCTTATAATTAGGCACCAGTAACGTTACTTCGGCTTTCGACGAATTATCCATTTACTTTTGCATCCATTAATAAATCGAACATAGCTTTAATCTCAGGCTCTTTAACCCAGTTTTCTCGAAATCGAGTTTTATCAGCAAGCATACCTTTCTCAAAACGCAGCTTTCCAGGTGACTGTTTCATCGAATCCAGATCTATCAATACTGGTTGATCATCATCAATAATAAAATTTGTGGACTTTAAATCCCCATGAATAATTTTCTGTTCGAATAAATTATTCATTAATTCAAGCATCTTAATTGCCACATGATTCCGAACAGTGTTTTCAAGGCCTGGCTGCCTGAAGTAGTCAGCACTATTTATACCATCGACACATTCCATGACGAATATCGATACACCTTTATTTTTTCCCTTCATACATTCCATCATCGCCACTGGACGTGCAGTTGGGATTCCACGAATGAGCAGCTGATGTGCGTTCCTCCACGATCGACTGGCTCTTGATTCACGCAGTAATACTTTAATTTTATGTGCGAAGTGCTTTACATTGTATCGTTTCACGACATAGCAATTAGCCCCAATTCTGATTTGGCCAACTGCACAGTTGGCCAAATCAGGTAGAAGACTAGTATGTCGTGAAACGATACAAGCACTTCGCACATATTACTGCGTCGCCAGTCGATCGTGGAGGAGCACTGCTCTCGTGGGTCCCAACTGCATCCGGTGGCGATGATGGGGCTGAGGGAAAAAATAAGGTGTATCGATGATGGTATAAACTAGTGCTGACTACTTTCAGGCAGCTGTTCTGGAATCATGTGGCGAGTAAAAGATGCTTGAATGTGAAATAATTTCATTCGAACGAAAATTATTCGAGACAAAGTCCACAAATTACATTACCAGTGTCTGGATTCGATGAGAACAGTCACCTGGAAAGCTGCGTTTGAAAGAGGTATGCTTGCTGATAAAACTCGATTTCTTGCAAAAAACCTGAATTAAAGCTATATTCGATTTGGTAATGGATGCAAAAAGTAAATGAATAATTCGTCGAAAACCGAAAATAACCATAATTGCTAATTATAAGACTGTTGCGCCTGCTCCGTCGTCTATACGAGATTCTAGTCGAATCTGTGATTGCAATAGATAATGGTTCGAGTGAGAACGATATTTGGATATTGCGTTCATAAGCTAGTTGAACTGATTGAGCGTCAGGTGATCTGGGGAATCTCCTGGAGCTTCGCCGCGAGCATGGCCGCAGATATTGGGCCACACCATGCGTTCTGTCGGTATACGGATACTTTTGTATTGCGTGATGACTGGTTATAGAAACGAATTGAGTCGGATGACAACATCGCAGGCGTTGACTCATGGAAATATGAAACCAGGCTGGAAACACTTTAAAAAGAGATCGAATATGCGATTCAGAAATTGGTATTGGCAAGTGATTACTGATGAGCGAAACGAAACATTTCCACTATCAGCCGCTGCCACAACCCAAACGGTGCACGGAAATATAAAATCGGACAACGCGAAGCGAAACGGCCGGCAAAATATTGCATAAGACCTTGGAAGGTCATAAATGAGATGGTGTTTATCCCACAGATTAGGTACGACCATGATTTTGAATCAGAGAAGACGGTGCGTAGCGCGCAAAACTACAGGCGATGCCCAAAGCGGATAAAAATTCTTGCGAATAAAATTCTCTGGACCTATCGGTCACCCATATTGCAGATGCTAACGTGAACAACTTATAGGTTTGAACGCATTTGTAGGATTTCTGGGACCAGAATGAAACTTCCGAGACGTGAGAAATTAATGTGTCGTTGCAATGATTCCCGGGTATTAATGGCCTTTTGTATGTGAAGCGTCAGGAAAATTTCTGGCCTTCAGTTGGCAGCATCTGGAAGGTCGGGGCTACCTTCTAGCCGGTAATACGCCAAATTTTCCTGTCGACACGCCAGTCTGTTACACACGTGACGATGCAGGCAAGCACCGAATACTTTGATTACGGAGTCTGCCGATTCAATGGATACCTGTGATAATACGAGCATTATAAATTGACGTGGCTCCGACGTTCGCTGATTCGAATCATTGCACTATTAAGAAATCGTGCATGACATCGAATTATGGTTGTCTCTATCCAAAACATATCTTTTATAAATAGATAAGGATTCCCAACCAGAAGTACGTTTTGTAAAACTGGCGAAAAATCGTGGTGTATAGTTAACTATCACGGCGGTCTTACAATTTTTCCATGAAGATAAATTGTATTTTCTCAAGTCATATACAGATGGTGATAAATATCAAATGCACCAGCTGATAGAAATTGACGAAATTCGGTAACGTGGAGCAGCTGAAATCGTTCAGCTGATATTAAAGCTCCGATTCGGCTCTGTCGAGACTTGCCGGCGTGGCTCGGCTATGGTGCTCGGCAACAAAGTAGTCAGATTATCGGTTTCGTGGATGCGAGACGGTAAATTCTGGCAGATGTTTTATAAAACTGGAAAATTGGGAAAATTTTAGCCCCGATAACTTTATTGTTTGGTGGCCGCCAAAAACTTCTGAAAAGTTGCCGTTGCCAAGTGGAGCGTACTAGAATTAGTTTTTGGTGAAGCTTTGTGTTATTCGAAAAAGAGATTTTCAAATTGCCAATGGTGGAGCAGCATTGATCAAACTGAGAGCACTAACGAAATATCTGAAGGTTAGCGAAGACTTTCGAGACATGCGTAGATTATAACAAATGAAAAGGTGGCGTGTGTGGAGTCCGGTATCGAAATACTCAAGCATGATGTGAAGGAATCAATCAACTGGGTGAGTATGCGGATGTCGTTGAACATCTGCCTGATGACATTCGATCCGAATATGCTGCCTGCATCTCTGATGAAGTATAGGCGTATTTTATTGTAACGACATGTCTCTATTTCGTATTCGAGTATGTGAATAGAGAATACGCTATTGCCGAATTTGGAAACATATCGCAGAGCGGTCATTGAACCTGTTCAAACCTCCTCTTAAAAATTATGTTGGTGTGTTTATTTATGAATAATAGTGCAACAATAC
>CALODD010000044.1:0-12648 GCA_942491945.1 uncultured Gammaproteobacteria bacterium
CTTTCTGACATTGGCCTCACTGACGATAGATCGGCGTGCCTTTATGGTGTCGGCACTGGTCTATGTTGTTATCGCCTTAACCAAAATCTTCGAGAGTTACGGTGTGGCAGGTGATAGCTTTGCCTATGTTGGTGTAATTATTGGCTTCTCATTATTGTTATTGTCAGGCTTCTGGCATAGAGCACGTAAGCTTATGCTTGGCGTATTACCAACCGGAATAACCAGCCGTGTTCCAGTTGCGACTTAATCGATATGAAACTTGTGCAGAAAAGTCTGATCCATGGCACCCAGGAAATCGTATTGGGTGATGATGCAATCGACATTACGATTACTACGCCATTAAAGAAGGAAAACCTGAGTGTCGTTCTGGCTGTGCTTAGACCTGAACCTGTGGTCACACGTTCCCGAGTTGAGTTTGTAAGCCGAGTGAATAGTGAAGCGTTGATATCGCTTTATCGCAATAAGCCGAATAAAGATGAATTTGAAGCTTTTGTAGAAGCAATCAAAGAAAAGGCATCACAGGAATACGATGCCTTTGCCGGTGTCAGTTCTCTCTAAAACTTAGATATTTCTAATATCGATAAAGCTACCGGTCTCGAATTCGCTTAATCGATCAAAACCTTCAGCTATCTTCTTACCTGCCACCTCAGCCGTCGGCATGTATTCAGTACCGTAAGCCTGTTTCAGTGCATTGATTGATGGGAATTTTTCGGTGTCAATTTCATTGCATAGTTTGTCCTGCATCGTAGTGTGGATGATGCCAGGTGCAAAAGCGATCAGATGGGTGTTTGTAAATTCATGGGCGTATTGCGCTGTGAGCATATTTAACGTTGCTTTGGACAGCGCATAGCCGTTCCAGCCTCGGTTGCCATTCACTGCAGCCCCTGATGACATGAGGACAACATTGTGAATGGGGAAACTTTGGGCATGTAACCAGTCAAGAATGATTTTGTTTGACCAGACATTAATGTCGAAGGTTTTTTTGATTTCGTCCAGATCAGTCTCATGCAGGTCTTTGATTTCCCCGAGTACACCTGCATTCAATATAACCAGATCAAGTTTATCGACATTGCCAAGGAAACTATCTAAATGCCCCTGTATGGCATCCAGATCAGACAGGTCACACTGATAGTCGTGTAGAGCACCATCCAGTCCTTCACAGCCTTTGCGACTACAGCCATATACGGTATCACCTCGTTCCAGATAGGCCTGCGTCAGGCCTTTACCGAGTCCCTGGCTATTTCCTGTAATAAAGATGGTTTTGCTCATGATCAAACATTCTCAATGTAAATTGGGTATGCTTATCTTAACTCAGTTCATGGCCTGTTCGCAGGCTCCACTCTATGCGCAGACTGATTGAAACAAGTGCCGCACATGCCTTGACGATACTGGCGATACTCGTTGGTATTACCGTCTATACAGGCTTGCAGCTTGATGGGCTAAGCATCAAAGTCTCTCCCGAAGGCTTGATGGTCAGTGATAGTCCTGAACGTCAGGATTATGAGGCTATTCGTGAACAGTTCGGCTCTGACAACGTTACGATTGTGGTATTGAAAGATAAGCAGCTAGCGACTTCGCAGCATCTACAGGCTGCCCACCAGTTAAACCAGGATATAAGCCAGTTACCCTTCGTTGATCGTGTTGAAAGCCTGTTTAGTGCCCAGTATATTCGCACGGTAGACGATAATGTGCTGATTAACCCTTATCTACAGAATATTCCGGAAGATTCAAAGGCAATTCAGACACTGTTCGATACAGCCTTACAGAACCCTTTTGTTAGCGGTAGTTTACTATCCACGGATAAACAGACACTTGCGCTGAATATTTATCTAGCAGATGAAATCGATATAAAGGGCAGCGATGAACTAATAACCTCTGAAATCGAGGCGTTACTTGGCAAGTATCATGCACAGTTTGATGAGGCTTATCAGATTGGTTTGCCTTATGTGCGCCATACACTGGAAAAACAGATATTTGATGATCAGCTAAGGTTGATGCCACAGTCATTTTTAGTGTTACTGGTTTGTCTGATTATTATCTTGCGCAATTTGAATGGTGGTCTTATCCCGATGATCACCTCATTGATGAGCATCGTCTGGTTGTTGGGGCTGATGGCGCAACTGGATATCCCTGTGACATTGGTTACAGCTATCGTGCCGATTCTTCTGATCATCATTGGTTCTACGGAAGATGTTCATCTGATATCTGAGTATCTTTATTCCAAACATTCTGGTCATAACCGAGATGTGGCAGTCGCCAACATGGCTAAGAAGAAGGGGTTCGCCAGTTTGATGACATTCATCACCACCTGGTTTGGTTTTGTCGCTGTTGCCATTAATCCCTTGGAGATCTTGCGAGAGTTTGCGATTGTGGCTTCAAGTGCCATGTTGATGAACTATCTGATTACCATGACCTTTGTGCCAGCCTGGATTATGGTGTTTGGTACCTGGAAGAGTAAGCCAGGTAAATTGCATGAAGAAGATCAGCGATTCGATCGTTTATTGAATACGATTTGCTACATCGTGCATGAACGAAAGAAGATTACGCTGATCTTACTTGTAGCGTTGTCGCTAGTCGGTATCTATGGCGCGTCTCAGATACGTCTGAATAATAATGTCATGGCGTACTTCGATGATGACTCGGAAATTAAACAACGATCTGAAGCGGTTGCTAATGACCTGTCTGGCATTGAATCGTTTTCTGTCGTGATCGGTTCGGGTATTCACGGCACGTTTTTACACGAGCGTTATTTGAATGAACTACACCGGCTCAAGACGTTTATCAGTGAGCATCCTCAGTTTGATACCGCAACGGCATTTTCTGACTATATGGGTCTATTGAATTCTGCAGTGAACGAAACGGGAGATATCGAGGTTCCAGATGAAAACTATATCATCAACGAACTGAGTTTGTTTGTAGATCCGGACGATGTCAGCCAGTTTGTCTCGTCAGATCATAGTACGGCTTTAATTCATGTGCGACATAATCTGGGATCGACCTATGAATTTAATCAGGCACTCGCTGAATTGAGAGCCTTTATTGATGAGAACATGGATCGGGCATTGAATATTCGTATCACAGGAGAATCGGTGCTCGTAAATCAGGCGGCTGATGAAATGGCGGCAGGGCAGGCAAAGTCTCTTGCTCTAATCTTGCTGATTATCTTCATCATGACATCGATGATTTTCTGGAACCCAAAGGCCGGCCTGATGGCAATCCTGCCTAATTTGTTCCCAATTATTGTACTGTTTGGTGTTATGGGATTTATGCAGATACCACTGGATACTGGAACTGCAATGATTGCCGTGATTGCGATCGGTATTATTGTTGATAACACCATGCACTTTATGTCGCGTTATAACGCCGAACTGAAACAAAGTTACGATGAAGAGGCCGCTATTGCGGCGACAATACGTGCCGAAGCATTACCTATCTTATCTACTTCGATTGCACTCATATTTGGTTTTCTGGTACTTCTGCAATCGAGCTTTGTACCCATCGTGTATTTTGGCGCGCTGAGTGCACTGGTTATTTTTGTTGCACTGATTTCTGACTTTTTACTCACGCCGATTCTGTTGAGTAATATTCGACTGATTACATTATGGGATATTCTGTCTCTTGATTTAAAAGAAAAACTCATCAAGCAATGTCGACTGTTTAAAGGCATGAAGCCCTGGCAGGTGAAAAAACTAATCCTGTTAAGCCGAATTAATACGTATAACACAGGTGCAACCATCATGAAGCAGGGTGATGTCGCGAATGAAATGTATATTCTGCTCGAGGGCGCTGTGGAAATTACTATGACAGATGGCAAGGAAGAACGCACGGTAATGGAGTCACCAGAGAGTGGCCGTTTGTTTGGTATGATGCGTTTCGATGAAACAGATCATCGTGCTACAACGGCAATTGCTAAACAGGATAGTCAGATACTGGTGATTAGTTGGCAGGGTATAGAACGAATTGCGCGTTTCTATCCGAAAATCTCATCATTGTTTTTCAAAAATCTATCGAATTTATTAGGCGGCCGGCTGCTTGACCATCTAAAGAGTGGGCATACCAACATACAGGAGATACGAGATGTATAAATTTAAAATGTTTATATTCATGGCTTTTGTTGTCATGCTTTCCGCATGTGGTTCAGAGGAGTCGACGTCCACCACAGCCACGAGCGATGATAATGTCTTTAAAGGTCAGGTAGATGCGTTAGAGAAAGCAAAAGGCGTTGAAGATACAATTCAATCCAGCTTTGAGCAGAACATGAAACAGCCTAATTAAAAAATGAACTAGCTGGATAAAGTCTATGAAGGGTATGGTGCCGCCGGATAAGGCGAGCAAGGTTTCTCAACAGCGTTATGCGGTGGTCTATGTGCCTCGTCGCAGTCGTAATCGTTTTCCGGCAGGTTCAGTAGAAGTCTTTGACGATGAGGCGACAGCAATTGCTGAAGCGGATCCGGATAACAAACGCTTTGCGGCAGTCGTGCATGGGCCGTCGAAATCATCTGAAGGTCAATTACTTTATTACTTGTTAGACTGGTTATAGACGTTTCCTGCTATGGCCGTAATTTGGAAGAAGGTCGTTAACGGCCAGTCACATGAAGTCCGCACAGCAGGTTCAAGCCTGCGCCTGTATACCGACGACGTATTTCATAGTCAGTACAATCCGAACAAGCCTGTAGGTAGTAATCTATGGGACTTGCTGCTTCTGCCTTCTTTTTACATCCCTAAAGAGGGAGTTAATCAAGTTCTGGTGCTTGGCGTTGGGGGAGGTACGATTCTGCGACAGCTAAATCACTTTTATCCCTCGTGTCATATCACTGGCATCGATATTAATAAAACACACTTGCAAGTTGCACGACAGTTTTTCGGCGTAAAGGGAAAACACTATTCATTAATCCACGATGATGCGATTAAGTGGTTGAGGAAATATCAGGGTGAACCTTTTGACTATATTATTGAGGATCTTTACGGTGAAGAGGAAGGTGAACCAGTTAGAGCGATAGAACCGACGGCAGGCTGGATGAAACTTCTTGGCAAGAACCTTACAAAAGACGGTGTACTCGTAATGAATTACACAACGTTTCGTGAACTAAAATCATCGGCCTGGTTTACATCGCCGGTAATACAACGTCGGTTCCCTCATGCGGCTCGTCTCAACATGTCACAATACGATAATGTAATGGGTGTATTCTCGAGACGTCATCTGATGCGCAGTAAACTGATGGCAGGTATAGATCAGATGACAGTGGACAAAGAACGTCGCGCATTGGCGCGACTTGATTACACACTGAGGTTGCTAAAACATGTATAAGCTGATGTTAATGCGTCATGCAAAATCAGACTGGCATAGTTATGTGTCTGATCTTGAGCGCCCGTTAAATGAGCGGGGCGTTGAGAATGCTCAATTTATGGGGAGATACCTGAAAGAGCATGATCTGATTCCGGACCAGGTGCTGGTTTCACCCGCACAACGTACTCAGGAAACATTGCGTCACCTTTCACAGGACTGGGGCCTGAAAGATAAACAGGTCATCGTCGACAAAGAACTTTATCTTGCTGATAGAGAGACGTTGATAGAAAACGCCAGCGTCTATCTCAGTAATAAAAAGCGTCTGATGCTTCTGACGCACAACCCGGGCATGGATGATATTGTCAGTTACCTAGCCAGTAACAAACCAAAGCTTACGCAGACAGGCAAGCTCATGGTTACCGCAGCAGTAGCGGTTTTTAAATTCGAGTCTCTAGATGATTTACAGACACCTGGAAAGTGTGAACTTAAAGCTCTGTTACGGCCTAAAGAATTAATCTGATTATTTATTCATCGGATTCTTCGGCATAGGTGTACCCCATAACTCATTCAGTCGTGCATCACGGCCACAACGCCAGCGATAGTATTTATAACGTAATGGGTTCTTGATGTAATAGTCCTGGTGGTAATCCTCTGCTGCGTAGAAGACATCAAATGGCGTCACTTCCGTCACGACGGTTTTCTCAGAGAATTTCTGCTTTACATCTTCGCGTGTGGCGAGTGATTTTTTACGTTGTTCATCATCATGATAGAAAACACCGGCGCGGTACTGGCTGCCATAATCACAAAACTGAGCGTTTGCCTGAAGTGGATCGATATTAATCCAAAAGACTTCGAGTAATTTATCGAATGTTATCTTGCTCGCGTCATAAACAATCTGAACCGCTTCGGTATGGCCCGTATTGCCGCTTGTGACCTGTCGATAGGTGGGATTTTTGGCATGTCCACCGGTGTAACCTGATGTCGTCGAGATGACGCCTTCTAGCTTGTCGAAAGGGCCTTCCATGCACCAGAAACAGCCACCAGCAAACGTTGCTACCTTGTAGTTGGCGGGTTTTTCCATTGCCTGCGCAAATGTCGTGAAACTAATGAGTGCAAATGTGACCAGAAACGTTTTAAGCAGAGTCGATATTTTCACGGTAGATCCTTTATAAGTTATTGCACCGTGAGACAGTACTATTTCGCGAAAGTTTCATATTGAGTGTTTTCAGCCAACTGCGAGGAAGTCGACACCTTCTTTATAATCATGTGTTTGTAACCAGTGGCTGATGTAATCACGTGCGCCATGACGCGCAATATAGATGAGTACAAAGGGTTTAGGGTCGTGTTCTTCTGCCAACCACTGCATCTTGTGAATCGGTGCACCATCCAGTGATTGTCCAATGCGTGCAGGGTCAACATCTATCCAGGCTGATATCTGATGTCCATAATCAACCAGGCGTTGTACTCGTTTGCGAGTTACACGTCCGGCACCACAAACCACCAGCGGTCGGTTACCGTACAACCGATCATCTTTAGCAAGGTATTCAGCACGTACCGAATCAAATGCTTCACGCTCACAGGCAGGTGCTGTCCGAGTATATCGATCCGGGCTTTCTCGCCAGTCGAACAGGATTTCAGGAAGCTTCGCGAACTGGTAGCCATGGTACAGCGCGCGCAGCCAGTATTCATAATCTTCCGGGACGTTACCGGACTTATAAAGACCTAATTGCTGGGCCATACCAGTGCGAAACAGCGCGGTTGGATTGGTCAATGGCATTTCCACATATTGCTGGTTTCTAAAATCGTATTTACTGATAACGCTGTTTTGCCAGTCCATATACAGTTGAAAGCCATCAGTGAATTCTTCTTCAGGAAATAAACGGGCCTGTGTTGCGATGACATCGAGCTCAGGATTGTCGAGATGGTATTGCCATTGTTTTTCCAGTTTCTGTGGATGTGCAATATCGTCAGCATCCATGCGCGCAATCCATCGTGTCTTTACATTCTCCAGGCCTAAATTCAGCGCGTCGACCAGACCATTGCCGGGGTTATCCAGTAGCTGAATTCGAGGATCATCAATGGAAGCAACAATATTTCGTGATTCATCCTGACTATTGTCATTGATTGCCAGTACAACAAAGTCCTCAAAAGTTTGTTGCAGGATGGAGTTGATAGCTTCCTTGATGGTGTTCTCTGCATCGCGGAAGGGAAACAGAACGGTTATATACGGCATAAACCCTACGGCAGGCGTTCTGTTAATTGCGCGAGATGTTCTATCTCATCATGTGCCGATGGATAACGTTCATCCCAGTTTTTGCGTTCACGATTCATCCATATCACTTTAACACCGGCATTGTGAGCCGCCATGACATCGGTTTCAGGGTCATCACCAATATGCAGCGTTTCGTTGGGTGAGGCATCAGCGAGTATCATGGCTTCATGGAACATGGCGGGATCGGGTTTCGCGCTACCAACGAGTTCCGCGTTCAGGGCATGGTGGAAATACCCATCAAGTGGCGTTTCTGTGATTTCAGCATTGCCATTACTCGCAGCGATTAAATGATAATCCTCTCTGAGAGATTTAAGTACGGTCGTTACCTCGGCATAAGGCTCGACCTCATTACGCGCTTTTCGAAAGATGGTGACGGCTTCGGGCGCTAACGATGGATCGTGTTTATGCTCATGTAACAGCTCAGCCAGAGAAAGTTCTCTGGTCAATGTCAGGTTATGTGCTATGTGTGGCCTTGCTTGCCCCAGTAGGACACGATGTTCACGTATGGATTCGATTGAATGTTTGTCGGTAAGGCGTGGTGCCTGTTGCTGTAACCACTCATACAAGACACGTTCCGCACGCAAAATGACAGGCATACACGGCCAGAGCGTGTCGTCCAGGTCAAAGGTGATGAGTTTGATGTTTTCAAATACCATTACAATTTATTCGTGGGAATTAATAAGGGCTTTTACGGTCTGAATGATTCCTCTCTTAATTCAGGATCATAACGCTATGTTCATGTTAAAGAAAAAAACTCAGATGCCGACTGCAGATGAAGCACTCCCTGGAAGAGAGGAAAAGATAACGGTTCCTGCAAAACACTATGTGAACGGTAATCCCTTAGAAGGCCCATTTCCAGAAGGCTATGAGCAGGCAGTATTCGGACTGGGTTGTTTCTGGGGTGCGGAACGTAAGTTCTGGCAGCTTGAAGGGGTATACACAACAGCAGTCGGCTACGCGGCGGGTTACACGCCCAATCCGACATATCAGGAAGTCTGCGGTGGGCAGACTGGGCATAACGAAGTCGTACTGGTGGTGTGGGATCCTGACAAAATCAGTTTTATGGATATTCTGACCTGTTTCTGGGAATCTCACGATCCGACCCAGGGCATGCGACAGGGTAATGATACGGGTACTCAGTATCGTTCGGGTATATACACTAGCACTGAGGAACAAAAACAGCAGGCACAGGCCTCAAAACTGGCCTTTGCTGACGAGCTTAAAAAGGCTGGATACGGCGCTATTACGACTGAAATGCTGGATGCGCCGACGTTTTATTATGCTGAGGACTATCATCAGCAGTATCTGGCGAAAAACCCTGGTGGTTACTGCGGTTTAGGCGGTACTGGCGTCAGCTGTCCGACAGGTCTTGAATTGGCCAATTGAGGTTAATCAATTACCCAACGAAATGGTTTGATATACTCCTCAGGTTGCGCTATAAAAGCGCGCTTCAAAATTACAGGGAAGAAATATGTCGGCACTTGACGATATTGAATTACCAGAAAAATATCGCCCGCTCGCGAAAGAATCGTACATGTGTGACAAGCACCTCGCGTATTTTAGGAAGAAACTACTGGCCTGGCGTCAGGAACTGATGGATGAGTCCCAGGAAACACTGGAACATCTGAGAGACAACAGTAATCAGGATGTTGGTGATGAGGTTGATCGCGCCAGTCGCGAGAGTGACCATACGCTAGAGCTACGCACACGAGATCGCTATCGTAAGCTGCAGAACAAGATTGATCAGGCACTAAAACGCATCGAAGAAGGTGACTACGGTTACTGTGATGATACGGGCGAAGAGATCGGTCTGAAGCGTCTGGAAGCACGTCCAGTTGCAACCTTAACGCTGGAAGCACAAGAGCGTCGCGAATCTAAAGAAAAACACACCGCAGACGAGCGTTAATCAAATCTATTAACGTAAGATGGAGCAGCAGCTTCATCTTGCGTTAAGTCTTTCCCTGAATACCTCAGGGTATTTATCTCACTAATAACTCAACCCAGTGCCTTACCGGTAGATTCGTACCGGCTTCCAGATGATGCAGGCAACCGATATTTGCAGTCGCAATGATTTCAGGGCTAGCCTGATCGATATTGCTGATTTTTCGTTCTTTCAGCTGATTAGACAGTTCTGGCTGTAACAGGGTGTAACTGCCCGCAGCGCCGCAGCACAGATGCGATTCATTAAACGTTACTCTCTCGAATCCAATACGATCGAGTAACTGTTCAACTTGTCCTGCAAGCTTTTGTCCATGTTGCAGCGTGCAGGGCGGATGAAAGGCAACCCGTGTTGAATTGGTCGGCTTCAGTGTTTCAATATCTTCCTGTTGAAGTATCTCGACTAAATCTTTCGTTAGTTCACTGACTTTCTGTGCTTTTTCCGCATAGACAGAATCAGCTTTAAGTAGCTCGCCATAGTCTTTGATATGTACGCCACAGCCGCTGGCAGTCGAAATAATCGCTTCAACGCCATCTTCAATCAAAGGCCACCATGCATCGATGCGAGCACGCATAAAATCCAGGCTTTCTTCAGAAGCAGAAGTATGATGATGTAGCGCGCCGCAACAGCCGACGGGGCTTTCACTAACCGCCGAAATACCCAGTTGATCAAGTACCTGTCTTGTTGCTTCATTAATCGAAGGAGACAAGGCAGGTTGTACACAGCCTTCGAGTAATAGCATTTTGCGCTCATGCTGGCCGACAGGCTTAGTCGGTATGCTATGTTTAACCGGGATCAGCTGGCGAAGTTTGCCGAGGGTGAATGGCCTAACTAAACGTCCCAGACCGAGGAAGAAGGCAAAACGTTTAGGGTAAGCCAGCACCTCACGAATGGCGTATCGTTTAAGACGGTCAACCAGTGTGCGTTCAGTTCGTGTTTCGATTAGGTCACGGCCAATCTCGAGTAATGAACCGTATTCGACGCCTGAGGGGCAGGTGGTTTCGCAGTTACGACAGGTTAGGCACTGATCCAGATGCTGACGGGTCTCAGCAGTGGGAGTCTGGCCTTCCAGAATTTCCTTAATTTGATAGATACGCCCACGCGGCCCATCGAGTTCATCGCCCAGGATCTGATAGGTCGGGCAGGTCGCATTACAAAACCCGCAATGAACGCATTTACGCAGGATTTCATTGGCACGTATTCCGTTCGGGTCGGACAGAAATTCGGCTGTCAGGTTCGTTTGCATCGTTACAGCTCAGGATAGAAACAGCCGGGATTTAGAATACCGGCGGGGTCAAAGGCTTTTTTAAGGTTGGCATGTAGTTGTTGAACGCCGCCTGCTAATGGTGCACGCATAAACTGTTTATTCTCTGGATGATAAAGCTCGGCATAGCCATTGTTCTGTGCAGCAAGTGCCTGAACATCATTGCCGATAGCGGAAGTACGAATCCAGCGCTGCGCGCCACCCCAGTCGATTAATTGCTCTGCGTCATCAAGCTGTAGATCCGGTGTCGCGGGTGGTAGTGAAAGCCGCCAGTAATTGGGTTCTGTAAAGAATGCGTGTTTCTGATCTCGAATGCTTTGCCAGAAGGTGTCACCATCCGAAAGCTTCTCACCGCCGAGCTTACTTACGGCCTCGTTCACGCCAGATTCTGTGCCAGATAAACGAATCATGAGTTTGTTCTGATGCCAGCTAGCACCACTCAGTGGTGTTGTACTGCTGCCTAGTTCCACCATACGATCAATTGCAGCCTGAGAACTCATTTCAAACACCAGCGTGATTTCATACTCAGGTAGCGGTAGGACTTTCATCGATACTTCGGTAATTAACCCAAGTACGCCATAGGAGCCCGCCATCAGACGTGAAACGTCATAGCCGGCAACATTCTTCATGACCTGTCCGCCGAAGCGTAGATGCTCACCTTTACCATTAATGACACGAGTACCAAGAACGAAATCACGTGCGGCACCAGCCCAGGGTCGACGGGGGCCAGATAATCCACAAGCGACAGCGCCACCAATGGTGCCATCATCAAATTGTGGTGGTTCAAACGGCATCATTTGCCCGCCATCACGAAGCGTGGCTTCAACTTCGCTCAGCAGCGTGCCAGCACGGACCGTCATGACCAGCTCGGTAGGCTCATAATCAACGACACCGTTATGCTCCAGTGTGCTGATTGCTGTGCCTTCATCCGTCAGTCGAAGGAAAGACTTTGAATCACGACCATGAATGCTGACCTGAGACTTGTTCTGGTATGCCTGTTGAATCTGGTCAACGAGTATTTGAGCTTGATCACCCATCAGAATCTTTCCAGCTCAGGGTGAGGTAACTGGCCATTATGCACATGCATAGCGCCAAGTTCCGCGCAGCGATGTAGCTCAGGTACCGCTTTACCGGGATTAAGCAGGTGTTGAGGGTCAAACGCATGTTTAACCGCGTGAAATTGCTCCAGCTCCAGAGTCTGGAACTGAACACACATCTGATCGAGTTTCTCTATGCCAACGCCATGCTCACCGGTAATTGTGCCGCCGACCTCAACACAGAGTTCCAGAATTTTGCCACCAAAGGTTTCGGCCAGATGTAGTTCACCTTCCTTATTTGCATCATAGAGAATCAGTGGATGTAGATTGCCATCGCCCGCATGAAAAACATTGGCAACGTCCAGACAATATTCGTCTGATAATTCATTCATACGCTTTAGAACAGTTCCAAGATGTTTACGAGGAATCGTGCCATCCATACAGTAGTAATCTGGTGCTAATCTTCCGATGGCCGGAAAAGCCGATTTGCGGCCAGCCCAGAAACGAATGCGTTCCTGTTCATCCTTCGCAATACGCACATCGGTAGAACCGTATTCGGTCAATATGTTCGTGACTTTAGTAATCTGGGATTCGACTTCGCTGGCAGTGCCATCAAGTTCACACAGAAGGATGGCGCTGGCTTCAGTTGGGTAGCCGGCATGAATGAAGTCCTCGGCAGCTCGAATAGAAGGGTTGTCCATCATTTCCAGGCCACCAGGAATAATGCCGGAGCCAATGATGCCTGCAACGGCATTACCGGCTTTTTCGACATCATCAAACGAGGCCATGACAACGCGCGCCACTTCAGGCTTAACTAATAACTTCACCGTGATCTCGGTAATGATTCCG
>CALODD010000045.1:0-9542 GCA_942491945.1 uncultured Gammaproteobacteria bacterium
CTGTGGATTAACGCATGATGGCGAGTTCGTTTGCTATACGCTCCGCAATGATTGCGTTTCCGTTAGGGTTGATGTGCATGAAATCATAAAAATAATCCTCTTGTTGATTCAGTGCATCGGTGAAGTCAATGATTTCAAAGTTTTCGAGTTTGGCCACCTCTCGTACTAAAGGATAGACTGCTTCATACTGAGCTTTATACTTGTTATCTTTAGATGTCAGGTGATCGGTGTTGGAAGTGGAAAAAAATGAAACAGGTTGTAAGATAGCCGCAAATTTTGCCCCCGCCGCCTCGGTAATTGCTTTTGCATATTTCCAGTTGTTAACAAGATAAGTAGCCGCCCATCTAGCTTTTATCGTATCCTTATTGCAATTCATCTGACTACTATTTTGGTCCGTAGAGATGAATTGTTCTGCTAAGGTTACAGGAGTGTGCAACTGCCATTGGAAGGTTTTTGGGCTTAGCTCTAGACGTTTCCGTATTTGATGTTCGCGATCTGTTCCGAAACTACCTACTGCTTGTTGGCACCTGGCAAATACATCGTTAATCCCGTCATAGAAAATGACAAAATCTGGGGCAGAGTGTTCACTTAGCTGATTCATAAGGGAATTGACACCTTGCCGCGATAGATAGCCACCTATGCCCATATTTCTAGTGTCGTAATCATGATTTAACGCCAGATAGGCTGGAATAGTTTCATTGTCCCCAGTACCAGTTCCCCACACTGTCGAGCCTCCAAAAAGCCATACCGTTGCCTTGGCTGGCACTAAAGGTTGTGGAGTGACTCTTAATCCGTCTTCCCCGATATGAATGGTTTGACCTTTGAAGGGCTGTCGTGACCAGCCTATGAAATCTCGATATGTTGACAAAGCTTGCTTATACTCGCGTATATGTTGTAGAGCCCATTCAGTACTTACTAATTTAGATGTTTGACGTGTACTCGTTTCAACCGAAAATACCCATTCCTTCAGCTTGTATATGCCAACCGTTCCATAGTTTGCAAACCCCAATAGCGCAAAAAAAATCAATAAGTTCATTGCGATTATTTTGAGCCCTTTCATTATGAGTGTTCCAATGGTTGTTAATTCGATTGATTTATCAAATAAATTCCAGAAAAGCATAACCAAAGTTAGCTGCATTCTGTTTTATCGACTTAAAAGATTGTATAGAGAAAAGGGCCTACAGCAGAACTCTGCGCAACTATAATAATCCAGCCAAACAGGACCAAGAAGGCTATGATGGGTGCTAGCCAATATTTTTTTCTTTTCACAATATATTCAATAAGTTCTAACAACATTGCTTGCCTAGTTGTGTGCATTGATACGATCAAACTACTATGAAAGAGTGCGAGTCAGCTTGGTAAGATCGAACTAAGTATCTTAATCTATTTACTGAAATTTCGATAAGCATTCCGGAAGATGTGGCAAGTATTTATTTTATAGGGATATTGTGACCCTGTGCATCAAATCTGTAGTGTAAGCTCAAGATATTCAATCATCGAGGTAAAGTAGAACTAAGATATCACGCCATTATATAGCTTTACAGACAGGGTTAAGCTATAGTGCTGATGAGCTTTCCCCCAAATTAAGGCCATGACTAAGATGAGATTTCCGATTCGTCTATTGAGGGGATATCTCAACATGACGAAAGGCTATACTGAGCAACAAATCATCCCTGCATTGTTGATTTGCATAACGGATTGACCCGCATTTTGGATTGAACCCCTGAAGCTAGAATCTGAATTCCCTTATCTAGACCCCTTCGGTAGCGTGTTTATTTTTCCCTTCATATTCTTCTGGCGCTAAGTATCCGAGCGCCGAGTGAATACTGTACGTCGTCAACCCATCGACTATCAATCGAATGGTCCCGCCGTTATGACGCTATGAATTTTATGGAAATGGTGGCCCCTCAAGGACTTGAACCTTGGACCAATCGATTATGAGTCGACTGCTCTAACCAGCTGAGCTAAGGGGCCATAGGAAGGAGTCGCCCCGAATAATCGGGGCGCGAGCATCTTAGGGAAAGTTTTAGTCGGCGTCCAGAAAACTACGTAGTTGGTCGGAACGACTTGGGTGGCGTAGTTTACGTAAGGCTTTGGCTTCGATCTGACGAATACGCTCACGCGTTACATCGAACTGTTTACCTACTTCTTCCAATGTGTGATCCGTGTTCATGCCGATACCAAAACGCATTCGCAGAACTTTGGCTTCACGAGGTGTTAGACCTGCAAGAATGTCCTGTGTCGCTTCGCCAAGGCCTTCTGAAGTGGCCGACTCGATCGGCGCAACTGAGTTAGCGTCTTCTATGAAGTCACCCAGATGTGAATCTTCGTCGTCACCAATCGGTGTTTCCATAGAGACTGGCTCTTTAGCGATTTTCAGAACTTTGCGTACCTTATCTTCTGGCATTTCCATACGCTCTGCCAGTTCTTCTGGAGTCTCTTCGCGACCCATTTCCTGCAGCATCTGGCGTGAGATACGGTTCAGCTTGTTGATGGTTTCAATCATGTGAACCGGAATACGAATGGTGCGCGCCTGGTCCGCAATAGAGCGGGTAATGGCCTGACGAATCCACCATGTTGCATAGGTCGAGAACTTGTAACCACGACGGTATTCAAATTTATCAACGGCTTTCATGAGGCCGATATTGCCTTCCTGAATGAGATCGAGGAATTGCAGGCCACGGTTGGTGTATTTCTTAGCGATTGAGATCACCAGACGCAGGTTCGCTTCACACATTTCTTTCTTCGCGCGACGAGCTTTGGCTTCACCGACCGACATTCGGCGGCTAATGTCTTTGATTTCCTGGATGGGCAAGCCAACGAGGTCTTGTAGCTTTAACATCTTGTTCTGCAGATAAATGATGTCATCCGCTAAGTCATTCATAGTGTCAGCGAAATCCTGCTTACGCTTGGCTTGACGCTTCACCCATTTCAGGTCGACTTCGTTACCGGGAAATGCAGCGATGAATTCTTTACGTGGCATCTTGGCGTCTTTGACACAGATGCTCATAATTTCGCGTTCTAGATGGCGAACCATTTTTACGTCTTCACGCAGATCATTAATCAGGCGGTCTAGCAGGCGCGGTGCCAGCTTGAATTCGACGAATGCAGCTGTGACCTGGTCACGCCATTTAACCGTGGTCTTATGATCGTGGCCGCGCTTTTTGATTGAATCGACAGCCTTGCTTTGAAATTTCTTTAAATCAGCAAAGCGTTGCTTGACCTCTTCAGGATCAGGGCCAGTTGGGCCGGTATCTTCTTCCTCGTCATCGTCGTCAGAGCTGTCGCCTGATTTCTGAACTGGCGTTGGAATTTCATCGGGTTCATTCGGGTCGATGAAGCCAGTAATAAGGTCAGCCAGTTTAGCTTCTTCCCTGGTGTACAGTTCGTAGATATCGAGTACTGTCTTAACCGCAGCCGGGTATTGTGAAAGTGTCAGCTGAACCTGACCTAGTCCATCTTCAATACGCTTGGCGATGGCAATTTCGCCTTCACGCGTTAGTAGCTCCACGGTGCCCATTTCTCGCATATACATACGAACAGGGTCGGTTGTGCGACCAAATTCAGAATCGAGAGTTGTCAGTGCGGCAGCAGCCTCTTCCGCAGCGTCTTCATCAGTTACATTTTCTTTGGCAAGTTCGAGCGCCTCTGCATCTGGTGTATTTTCGTATACCGTGATGCCCATATCGTTGATAACGCTGATGATATCTTCAATCTGCTCAGGATCGACAATGCCGTCAGGCAGATGATCATTGAATTCGGCATAGGTCAGGAAGCCTTTTTCCTTACCTTTAGCAATAAGGCTTTTGATATCGGACTGCTGTTGTGATGCTGGAGGTGTTGCTGCTGGCTGTGTCTGCTGCTGTTCTTCGCTCACTGCGTGGTCTCTTCTCTCATGGTCCAGATCCCTCTGGACGGGCCAATAAAAAGCCGGCAAGCGTAAAAACCCTTGTCGGCCGACAGAACACGACATTATAGCAGGTGTTTACGAACTTCCCAGTAAATCGCATTTATTTTCTGTTTTTTGCTTAAAAAAACAGCCAATTGAATCGTTGGTTAGTGTTAAAAGATGAGGTTTTTATAAAAGCCTAGTTTGAAATCGTGTTTTTACAAGTTTTTCAGTAAGTTAGCGGTCTAGTCTGCAGAAACTGGTGTATCGGGTTGACGCATGGCTTCCTTCTCTTCTTCTGTTATAGGTTCGCCTCGGGCCAGTTTTTTTGCGATTTCTTTTTTCGATAACGGGTGATATTTATCGAGTTGCTTGAGCGTATCCAGAAATTCAGCTTCAAGGCGGTGCTCTTCTAAATCGACTGGCTGCTGGGCGAGTTTTGCCAGATGAACACCATATTGGCTGTCACGCCAATGCTCCAGAATCACGCCAGTGTGAGAATCAGGACGTTGTTTTAGAAAACGTAGTAAATCAGCTAGTAGCTCTGAGCCTGGGATGTTCAGGTTTTCGAGTTCAGTGATATCACCAGCCGTTTGAGCGAGGTCTGGTCTTTGTAGTAGTAAGGTAATCAGGTGGCGGACCGGTGTGTTCTTTTGTGCTGCAACAGGCTTTTTGGGCTTGGCGAGCTGAGGCTCCTGTTCGAGTTCTGTTATCTTAGCTAAACGGTCTGTTGATATTTCAGTTCGTTTAGCTAATTCAGAAAGCATTATCTCGTGGAACACACCGCCCGGTAGTTTTTGTAAATGTGGCTGTGCCTGTTTGGCGAGCCGGGAACGGCCATCCGCCGTAGAGGTGTCAATATTGGCCTCAAGGTGTGAGAAAAAATACTCGGATAGTGTCTGCGCCTTATTTGCCAGTCGTTCGAATTCGATTTTTCCATGTTGACGAATCATGCTGTCCGGGTCTTCGCCATCGGGCAGGAACAGGAAGCGAATGATAAAGCCGTCGCGCATGATTGGCAGGGCGTTTTCCAGCGCACGCCATGCGGCGTCACGACCAGCTCGGTCGCCGTCAAAGCAGAAGACGATTTCAGGTACGACTTTAAACAGTTGTTTCAGGTGATCAGAAGTTGTGGCGGTACCTAGCGTTGCCACGACATTACGCACACCATTTTGCGCCAGAGCAATGACATCCATATACCCTTCAACGACATAAAAGCTTTCGAGTTTTCGAGTTGCTTTACGTGCCTCATGTAGGCCATAGAGTTCACGACCTTTATGGAAGATTGGTGTTTCAGGGGAATTGAGATATTTAGCGCCGCCGTCTTTGCCCATGATGCGGCCACCGAAACCGATGGTACGGCCGCGGCGATCACGAATCGGAAACATGATGCGCTCGCGAAAGCGGTCATAGGTTTTTCCGTTATCGTTTTCGGTAAGCATGCCGCTTTTGAGTAAATCGTCGTGTTTATCGTTACCCAGTATTTTGGTCAGATTATCCCAGCCGGGTGGCGCATAACCCATGCCGTATTCGGCTGCTATCTCGCCGCTGAGACCACGATTTTTAAGATACTTGATGGCGACCGGGCTTTGCTTTAATTGCTGTCGGTAATAGTTCATCACCTGTTCAAGTAAGGCGTACAGGTCAGGAGCTGATCGATCGACTCGTGGTCCCTGTCCTTCTTCGCGGGGGACTTCCATTCCCTGTTGTGAGGCGAGTGACTCAATGGCCTCCACAAAATCCATGTGCTCGTATTCCATCAGGAAGGTGAGCGCGGTACCGTTCGCACCGCAGCCAAAGCAATGGTAGAACTGCTTCGCGGGACTAACCGTGAAGGAAGGTGTTTTTTCGTTATGAAACGGACAGCAGGCTTTATATTCGTGGCCGGCTTTTTTCAGTTGCACACGGGAATCAATCACCTCAACCACGTCTACGCGATTCAGTAGGTCATCAATAAACCATTGTGGAATGAGTCCGGCCATCAGGGGATTCTAACCTTGCTTGTCACTGAGACACAGAGGCGCGGAGGAAGTAATGATGTGTAATTGTGTTAGGAGACTCAGAATTTCTCTGAGTCTCAGAGGCTTTGTGACTCAGAGGGTTAGCTTAATTTAGCTTTAATCTTGCCGCTGACGGCACCCATATCAGCGCGGCCTGCTAGCTGGCCTTTGAGTTTACCCATGACCTTGCCCATGTCTTTCATGGATTCCGCACCCGTGTCGGCAATCGCTTGATCGATCATGGCTGCGATTTCTTCGTCACTGAGTTGTGCTGGCAGGTAAATCTGAACTATTTCGACCTCGGCCTGTTCTTTCTCGGCCAGGTCAGGGCGATCGCCCTTGGTGTATTGATCGATTGAGTCTTTACGCTGTTTGACCATTTTGGTCAGGATGGCAATGACGTCATCGTCATTCAGATCCTTACGCTCATCAACCTCGATCTGCTTGATTGCCGACGTAATCAGACGCAACGTCGACAGACGCTCCTTATCCTTGGCGCGCATAGCCTCCTTAACATCATTGTTAATGGTGTCTTTAAGGCTCATTGGAGTTTTTTATCTAAAGGAGCGAAAGATTTTCGTCTGAATCAAGGCAAAATTTATTGAGCAAGCGCAGTGTGCATAAAAGCACATGAGCATTGCGAGATAAATTTTAACGCCGAGTCAGGCGAAAAGATGAGTGACCTAGTAAAGGCGGCGACGTGCCATACGCTCACGCCATACTTTTTTCATATGACGTTTAACCGCAGCTGCCTTCTTACGTTTGCGTACCTGAGTCGGCTTCTCGTAGAATTCGCGACGGCGAACTTCAGCCAGAATACCGGCTTTTTCGCAGGAACGCTTGAAGCGACGCATCGCGATATCAAACGGCTCGTTCTCTTTTACTTTTACAGCTGGCATTGATGCCTCACCTACAGTAACTTGGGATTTAAGGGCGCGCGATTCTACAGATGGAAAACGACAAATGCAAAGGGAAAACGCCTGTTCTGACGGCTTTTTAAAAGGATTACTGTGAAGGTACTAGGGATCGAAACGTCTTGTGATGAGACCGGAGTGGCTATTTATGACACCGAAGCCGGACTGCTAGGTGACAGCCTCTATAGTCAGGTTGCGCTACATGCCGAGTATGGTGGTGTCGTGCCGGAACTGGCCTCCAGAGATCACATTCGTAAGCTCACACCGTTGATTCATGAAGTACTCAATAAATCTAAACTGACACTTGAAGATCTTGATGGGGTTGCCTTTACTCGCGGCCCGGGATTAATGGGGGCGCTGCTGGTTGGTGCTTCTCTGGGGCGTTCGCTGGCGCTGTCATTGGGTATTCCCGCTATCGGGGTACATCATATGGAAGGGCATTTACTGGCTCCTATGCTGGAGCCGTCCCCGCCGTCATTTCCATTTGTGGCATTGCTGGTATCTGGAGGGCATACACAGTTGATGTCGGTGGAGAAAATCGGTCAGTATGAAATTCTCGGGGAGTCGGTGGATGATGCCGTTGGGGAAGCTTTTGATAAGACGGCCCATCTATTAGGTCTTGGTTATCCAGGTGGCCCGGCATTGGCAAAGCTGGCGGAATCAGGAAGCCTGGATCGATTTACGTTTCCTCGGCCGATGACTGACAGACCTGGGCTGGATTTCAGTTTCAGCGGTCTGAAGACGTTTGCTATGAATACGTTGCAGGACAACGAACAGGAAGACAATGTAAAAGCCAATATCGCGGCCGCGTTCCAGCAGGCAGTTGTGGAGACGATGGTCATTAAATGCCGTCGCGCGGTGAAGCAAACCGGCTTCAAGACATTAATAGTGGCCGGTGGTGTTGGTGCTAATCAGTCACTGCGTGAACACCTGAAACGAGCTATGTCGAAAGAAAGTGTCGAGGTGTTCTTTCCTTCGCTGGCGTTCTGTACTGATAACGGTGCCATGATTGCCTACGCGGGTGCGCTCAGATTAGCCGCTGGTCAGCAGGATGATATGGCGTTCTCGGGCAAGCCGCGCTGGCCTATGGAACAGCTGATTTCCCTTTAGGCGATTAAGGCTGCGAATTTATCATCATCCATGCTTTTTACTTCAAGATTCAGGTTGTCGATTAATCCTACTAGCTTGTTCGAAACATTGATCATGTCATCGAGTAAAACTTTGGCTTTGTCCATCTGGCTTTGCTTATAACTTTGTTTTGAGCCAAATAGTTTGGATAGGCCGCTACGGGTGTCCTCACCGTAAAGTGTTTTGAAGATTTCCATGTAGACTGCGTGAAGGTCTTCATGGGGTTTTTCGATATCACGAAATCGTTTCAGGCCGGATAAATCCTGGCCCGAGCTGTAATACCAATTGCCGAACTTGCAGTCGGTATGTATTACAGGAACTTTTTGTTCATCTAGCGGAACGCCTGAAATTAAGGCCTGGGCATAAGCTCGCCATTGCAGGTGCGCTGTTTTTGCAGCACGAAGTTGCTGGAGTGCATCGTCTTTGGTCATGACTAAAAATCCTGAAAAATTGTTTCAACATTGCTGTTCGAAGTTGATGCAATCTTAACGCGGCTCTGGCAATTGCTGATGCGGTGTTTGTTAAATATTGTGTCGTTTCAATCTGGATTAAATATATGGTGGGTTGTTTTGCTTCAGAGTGTTTGTTTATGCGTCAGTTGATTCATCTGGGTCGGCGATTTTGCCTTCCTTACCACTGAGCATGTTCTGAATATTACTGCGATGACGCCAGAATAAAATGATGCTCATGACGGCCAATATGCCGGTGTGTGTCATATCGTGATAGAAAAACCAGCTATAAACCGGGACAAGCACCGCCATCACTAGTGCGGATGCCGAGGATATTTTCAGAACCTTGGCGACGAATAACCACGTTCCTGCCGCAGCCAGGCCTAACATCCAGTTAATGCCAAATAAGACGCCGAGTAGTGTTGCAACGCCTTTACCGCCCTTGAAGCCAAAGAATATGGGATACAGGTGTCCAAGAAATGCGGCTAATGCTGTCAGCGTTAGTATGAGTAACGACATGTCGAACAGATGTGCGATCAGGACGGGTAAGAGACCCTTGAGCATGTCCCCTATTAATGTAATGGCTGCGGCTTTCTTGCTGCCGATTCTTAGTACATTGGTTGCGCCTGGATTACCGGACCCCAGGCTGCGAGGATCGGGTAATCCCATGAGTCTGCAGACGATGATGGCACTGGAGATCGAGCCGAATAAGTAGGCTGCCAGGATGATGAGGCTTTGTATTACGAGGGGATCCAGATTCATGGCCAGACCTTAGGCATGGTTTTAGTCGGCGTGATTGTACATTACCATGCGCATCATTGGTTCGGAGGAGCGGTATGGACAAAATTTTTATCAGTGATCTGCGCATAGATACCGTGGTGGGGATCTACGATTGGGAACGACGAATTCGTCAGACCATCATTCTCGATGTGGAAATGGCGACCGATATCCGTAAGGCAGCCGCCAGTGATGACATCAAGGACACACTGAATTACAAGGCGGTTTGTAAACGACTCACAGAATTTGTTCGGGCGAGCGAATACGAGCTGGTAGAAACACTGGTCGAAGAATGTGCACGTCTTATCATGGATGAGTTTTCCGTGCCCTGGGTGAAAATAAAATTGAATAAGACAGGCGCCCTGCGTGGTGCACGCGATGTTGG
>CALODD010000046.1:0-17710 GCA_942491945.1 uncultured Gammaproteobacteria bacterium
ACCGCACACCCGATCTGTTATTCGACTATGCCGATAACGCTATCGACAATGGCCTAGAGGTCATTATTGCCGGAGCAGGCGGTGCCGCTCACCTGCCGGGTATGGTCGCGTCTAAAACCAGCCTGCCGGTACTCGGTGTCCCTGTGAAGTCTCGCGCGCTGAATGGCATGGACTCTCTGCTATCGATTGCTCAAATGCCTGCTGGTATTCCCGTCGGTACATTGGCCATTGGTAATGCCGGTGCTAGCAATGCCGCGCTACTCGCCGCCAGCATACTTGCCAATAAATATCCGGATATCCGCGAACGTCTCGAAGAGTTCCGCAAGAATCAGACAGATAAAGTCCTCGCCGATCGTGACCCTAGAAACGATCCGCCTGCCTAATTCATTACCCTACGTATTATGAAAGTTGGAATACTCGGGAACGGGCAGCTTGCCCGTATGCTGGCGTTAGCCGGTAAACCGCTTGGGCTGGATTTTGTTTTTTACAGCGCCAACCCAGATGGCTGCGCCGATGTGCTTGGTGATAACTACTACGGTGAGTTAACCGATCTGGATGCCCTGCAATCATTTGTCGATCAGGTTGATGTCATCACCTTTGAAAATGAAAATATCCCACAGGAAACAATGGAAGCGATTCCTGCTGATAAAATATTTCCTCCAACCATCTCGGTATTAACTGCGCAGGATCGACTACATGAAAAACAGTTCATTGAAAAACTCGATATCAAGTTAGCCAAGTACTACATCATTAATTCGGAGACTGATTTACAGCAGGCATTCGAACAAAACAAAAAGCCGCTGGTAGTTAAGACAAGACGTGATGGCTATGACGGTAAAGGTCAGGCACGCGTTCATAACGAAGACGACATTAAACCAGCCTGGTCCAGCTTAAAGGATCATGCATTGATTGCTGAGTCATTCGTGGACTTTAGTCGTGAAGTTTCCATGGTCGCCACACGAAGCATGGCTGGTGAAATCAGTTTTTATCCATTAACCGAAAATGTACACATCGACGGGATCCTGCATACATCTACCGTTATACAGAATGATCCACTACAGGCCAAAGCAGAAGACTACACACGCCGCCTTATGGAAGCACTGGATTACGTCGGTACACTCAGCTTTGAGTTTTTTGATTGTAATGGTGAGCTCTATGCCAATGAATTTGCCCCACGTGTTCATAACTCCGGACACTGGTCGATTGATGGCGCCAGCTGTTCACAGTTTGAAAATCACTTACGCGCTATTTGTAACTTACCATTGGGTTCAACAGAAGCTGTACTCAACAGCATCATGATTAACATCATTGGCAAACTACCAGATAGTAAAGCGATACTAAATTTACCGCATATCCATTGGCATGATTATCAGAAAGAAGCACGGCCTGGTCGCAAGATTGGTCACTTAACAATCTGTCATCATGATAACCACATAATCGACTCTGTATATTCAAAAGCCATCCAGCACTTTCAATCATAAAACCGATTTAACGTTTAAAACGTAACAAAGTTTCACATATATACGAGATATAAAGCTAAACTCAGCAGTAGTCCTGATATATTCTTAATGTCAGGTGACAAGCTGCTAATGAATACGCAACATAAAGTTACTCTTAATCGAGTCATGATCATTGAAGAGAACCTTTCTCATCAACGGGTTCTCTCGCACTTCCTCATTCATAGTTTTCCAGACCTGAAGATTACAACTGTTGATCCTTCAATGAATCTACTGCCTGGACGCGAACATAGCTGGCAGGATTACGACCTGATTTTTATTTCACTTCACGAAAACCGTGATGCACGAAAGTTATGGTATCAGGCGCTCATTGGCGTTCGACCACCGGCCGTTTTTATTGATGACTATATAGACGAAAAAGAAGCGCTGGAAATCACAAACTTCGGTGCTGTTGATTACATCGCCAAACATAATATGCAGCCAGAGCGTTTAATCTCTGCCGTGCTGGCGACTCGTGGTGATCGTTTAATCAATGCCGAAACAGAAAAAGTACCGGTTACTCAACTAAATGAATTGTTTTCAGACAGCGCCAGAAAACCACCTGAGAAAACAGCTGTCATGGATGTTTCTAAAGTACGTGAGCATTTACGTAGCCAGGTTGAAGAAACACTATCCAGGGAAGCCATCAACCTGGACTCAACATCTGGGCAGCATGAAGCTATCAAGCTGGAAGAAACTGGACAGATATCCCGGATCGATTCGGCCGAACTTCAGGCTGCACCAACTGATGCAACTGTCGTCGCCGAACATATTAAAGATCCAGATGCTTTATCCAATGTGGAACGCCCTTCTCAAATCAAACAGGAAGAAGATGACACACCTTCAAAGGCATTTGATTTTGAATCCAGTATTGCCTCGCCAGCACTCAACTCCCAGTTGGAAAACTCCTGGCCCTTTACCATGGACGACATACAGGCTGGGCGCGCCAGAATTAACTACTACCAGATACTCGATCTGATTGGTGTTGGTGGTATAGCAAGTGTATTCCGAGCGATGCGTGATCGTGATGGTGACATCACTGCCATGAAAATCATTAACACCAAAACCATGCCTGACGAAACCATAAAGGAACGTTTCTTACGTGAGTTTCAAGTTGGTAAAAACATTTCTAACCAGCATCTAGTCGAAATTCATTCACAAGGCTTTGAAGATGATATTGCATACATCGTTATGGAATTACTCGATGGGAATAGTTTAAAAGATAAAATGCGCCTGGACCCCATATCCCCCAGGACTGCAATAAAATACCTGAAGGAGATTGCGGCTGGCCTCGGTGAGTTACATGAACATGGCATCATTCATCGTGACCTGAAGCCAGGAAACATCATGTTCAGAAACGACGGCACATTGGTACTAGTGGACTTTGGTATTTCCAAAATGCTGAATCAAAAACCAGGATCCACACTCACCAAAGAAGGTGAGATGGTTGGCACACCTTTATATATCAGCCCAGAGTTAGCGCTCGGTAACAAAGTTGATGAACGCAGTGATCTGTACGCTCTCGGCTTAATTCTCTACGAGATGATTCGCGGTCGTCATCCCTATGCCGGCAAAAAGGCAATGCAGGTCATGTATGAACATATCAAGGGCCCTGTACCACTACTGGATGAGGAGTGGCATGAAATCAATGACCTGCTCGTACACATGCTGGCTAAAGACCCTGATGATCGATTCTCTAATACTGACATCTTGCTAGAGGAAATTGATAAACTGCCTTTTTAGCTCAACGAGACAGCAGATATGCCGACCACGCTCGCCTTTGATGTTTACGGCACATTAATCGATACCCATGGTGTTGTAGAAAAACTCGAAACATTCATCGACGATCAGGCTCGTGCTTTTTCTCAGGCATGGCGGGAGAAACAACTGGAATATTCTTTCCGGCGTGGCCTTATGCGCCGCTACGTTAATTTCGCTGCCTGCACTCAGCAATCACTGGATTACACCTGTCAGCGTTTAAATGTTGAACTAAGTGACGAGGATAAGGCTGAGCTACTCGCTATATACAAAGTATTACCAGCATTTGATGATGTCGATTCAGCACTCACGACTCTACGAGAGAACAATATCCAGTGCTATGCATTTTCCAATGGTACGGCTGAAGCAGTTAAGGGCCTATTGCAGCACGCGAAGATCGATCATCATTTTACCGATGTCGTCAGTGTCGATGATCTACAGACGTTCAAACCCAACCCGGACGTTTATGATTATTTTGTTCAACGGGCTGATAGCGAAAAACCAGATACCTGGCTTATCTCTAGTAATCCATTTGACGTAACAGGAGCCATCAGCTCAGGTCTAAATGCAGCATGGATACAACGTACCGCAGAAAATATCTTCGACCCCTGGGAATTTGAGCCGACAGTGATCGTAAATAACCTGAATATGCTAACCGATCATCTGACCGGCCATAGTTAACTAAACGTTCTAGAACTTAACCAGGCGTGCAACCTGAATATCAGAGACAAAAATCACACCTGAATGCTTATTAAAAAATGGCTCGAAACCTTCCAGAAGCGGTTCCACTTTCTCTTCCGGCACCGCCGCTATCACCATGACCAGAACATCTTCTTCATTAAACATCAGATGACCTTCGTGGAAACCATGACTTCCCTGACCTGAGAGGTTGTTCACAATGGTGTAACCTTTCACACCCGCATGACTGAGTAAGTCGGTTGCAAATTCAAGTTGCTCGCCTTCGATAATAATTTCGAGCTTTTTAAGTGGATTCAGGTTTAAGTTTTTCATGATGCTAGCAACTCCTCAGATGATGAATATTCATCGATAGGTAATTCTACTTCTCTCCAATGACCACGTGCGAATATAGAAACATTTTTTGTATCAGGGTCGATGACGATCATACGCAACCAGCCGTTATGAACCAGATTCTTGACTGCAACCACACCTTCAATCGCTTTCTTGGCATGATCCATCGGCGCTTCGATCACGGTAATCAAGCGTAATGGTTCATGATAAGGCAAACCATCTTTCAGTACGGTCTGCGATGGTAGACCCGTCCGCAGATCACTCAGGTTACCGGTCATCACACCAAAGCGACCGGCGACGTTATGGTTAACCTTCGAACCACTTCCAAAGCGATCATTATCGACTGCAGAGAAATAGTGTTCCATATTAATCCATTGCCCAACGACCAATGGGCCGGTCAGAATAGTTTCCAGTAAACGACGTTTCGGATCGACTCTGAAGTCATAAGAATGCAGAAAGGCACGTCCATCTAATGCCAGTGTTTCGGTCAGACTACGACGTCCAATAATAAAATAGGCATTGCGTGACAGTCCCCATTCAGGACGAACCTGAGACCAGTCCATTGAATTACGCTGCGCCAGACTAGCTGCCGTAGCCGCATCATAGGATTGGTCATCTTCTACTGCCAGACTCGGCACGCGCTCCTGCGCACACAGTCGAGAGGCGGCCGTTAAGCCATTCTGTAGACGATCAATATAGATAAGATGTGATGGTGGAATCAGATCGAGATCATGCAATCTCAGTTCATCTGTCGTCGTGTTATGCATTGCCGGAATAAACCAGGTGTCATCCGGAATATCGATACCATCTTTGCGTAATGCTCGACGTATCTGTGGTTTGTTTGCCATTTGCGATAACACCCGACCACTGACGATACCGTGGTTGCCGCCACAGGCACCACAATCCAGTGCCGACTCATATGGGTTATTATCAGATGTACTACCGTGACCTGCTAACAAGACAAAACGTGAGAAGTTCTTCGTCAAACCAATAGCGCGTAATGCGGAACCAACATACGTCAGCTGTTCGTCTAACGTAAAACCGATGCGGCTTAACTGTTCAATCTGTTGATGAGCAAAGCTGGCGTTAATACGATAAGCGCCCTGCAGTCGACCGATGAAGGCATACTCATCTTCAGCGTTCAGGTTCAATGCTTTCGCAAAAACCTCTGCCCTGTTTTGATTACCCAAAGCCGCTTCACGAAGATCACGAATAATATCATCGGTTACATCTTCTGGTGATAACCCATGATCCTGCTCAACCGCTTTTACAATTACGGCGCGCTGTACAGCACGAACAATTGAATCCGCCTGCTCACGCGATAACTTATCCAGCAAGAGTCGTGTAGAAGGTTTTTCCTGATGCAGATGTTTACGCCAACGATTGTAGGCCTGTGGCGCGACTGTTTTACCAATCATATCGAAGCCAAATAACAGACCTATGGCTTCTACCGTAACGAATGGAGTTAATACAGATTCTTTCAGTTCATGCATCGCATGTTCAAGGGCCGTAATTGCTGCTTCATCCTGATGTGCAGCTGCAGTAATTTCAGGCACCAGATTTTTTGGTGTCAGTATCACCGGACACAGGTGTGTTTCACTGCCCTTACCTAACTCCATAAAACTCACTGGCACACCAAAGAAACCTGCAATACCAAAGGTCTGGTAGTCACCAATGCCTTCAAGGTGTCGACGAATACGCTCAGAGCGAGTATCAATACAGAACATCGCCTGTGCAAATGGACGAGAATCTTTCTCTTCGACCTCGATGCTCTTTGGCGTCACACCATTAAGTAATTGGCCAATTGCTTTTGACTCCATGGCACGGAGCCACAACATGCCTTCCTGCTTTTCAAAGTTGGCAACAATACTTTGCAAACGGCCAATGTCTTCAGCCGAAAGTTTTGTCAGTTCATTCGAATTATTCGATAGACGCGCAAGCAAGGTAAAACGCTCTGCCTGATGTTCCGCTTCATCCAGTCGCTTGGCACCAATATATTCATAAAATACTTTTTCGATCTGAGCCTGTTTACCAACTGCTAGCGCACGCTCAACTTTATGCGCCATCGATGGTAAGACAGTCTTACCGTATAGCTCATGACGTAGATAGGCTTCAATGGTATTACCTTGAATCGTATCGTCGATTTCACTAAAGGTATGCGCAAAACGTTTCATCTTACGACCGTTCAACAAGGCCAGAGCCAGCGTTAAACGTATCGCCATAAAATCAATCAGGTCGCCAGGGAACTGTTGCGCCCAGTAGTAATGCTTTGCCGTCGAACGCCAACGGACAAAACCCACCCAACCATGCAAACGCGATAGTTCACGTGTGAAGTAATCCATCCATTGCTCTTCAGGTACACCGAGTTCACCCATCACATAGGCAATGATGTCTTCCGGTGTATCACCCTGATCGAGAATTTGCTTGATATGAAAGCCTCTCAGAAAGTAAGGCACGTTGCGAGTCGCTAGATCGCGCCACGCCGTATATAGACCTCGTTCACGCTCAGGCATTTCCCAGACAGACTGACCTTCATCAAAAAAGTCCAGGCAGGTCTTGATCACTAACTCATCGATCTCACTGCCAATCTCGGTACCGAACAGGGTGTCGACGACTTCATAAATCGGGCGATCACCCAGTAGCTTTTGACGTAAGCGATCAGCTAGCAATTGAATATCAATTTCTTCACCCGCACGTGCAGGCTGTTCGTTTAACACTGCATGAACGTCGACAGCTTCGGCCAGTGTATTCGTCAGATTGAATGGCAGTTCCATTTCCTTCAACAGGTGTAACAGCCATTGCTCCAGATCGATGCCTTCAATTGGCTCCTGCGCATTTACAAACGTCTTGATAGTTGTTTCAACCGCTGACTGGTTGATCTTTCCTTCTGCCAGATATTTCTGGTAAACCTTGCGTGGCAAATAGGTACGACCATGAAACAGTTTAGCGCCTTCTTCCACCGCTTCCGCGAAAGGCATATGCTCAAGACCGTGTAACGGATTATGGTGAATAAACGTCCGCATCGGCCAGAAAAATGGGATTGGCTCCGCTGCCATGTGAATCATGGAACGGATCTTGAGGCTGGTACCTAGTGCGATGCTCATAGTAGGCCTCCTGTGACATAAATACCCGCAATGGCGAATGCGGTTAACAACAATCCATAGACCCAGGTCATACCACTACCGATATCCTGAATCTTTTCACCCACCGATGGGCCAACAATCAGGCCCTGTAACAGGAGTGCGCTCGCCCAGGACCATAATAACCATGCGCCTAGCATTGCGACTACTATGCCTGGCGTGGAATTAACAATGATATGCAGCATAATAAAGAAAGCTGGGAAAACTGGTGTTGCTGTAGCGGCCAGAACAGCGACAACTAAAAGTCCCGATAACCGTGGTGTCGTCACTCCTAAGCCACCAAATAAATTTGTATAGGCTGCACCAAATCGCGTCTCGATGTGGCGCATTAGAATTGCCATAACCGCAAGTGGCAATGAGAAGCCCAGTGCTGCGTGATAAAGAATATCACTTGAGATACCGGCATTAACAGCAACCCATAACAAGGCCCAGACTGACGTTGCAAGAAAGCCAATCCAGATTCCCATGTCGCGCACAGCTAATAACCTGAAGCCATACAGGATAGCGGTGGCCAATGCCCAGATCAGCATCCAGTCAGGTAATGCCTGCTGGTCACCTTGTAATATGTAGATACCAATCATCGGCCAGCACAGTAACAACACAACTCGAGCGACTGGATTTGATATCCGCTCGAATAGCATATTGAACACCATGCTCAATGGAAATAGCGGTAAAAAGATTGCAGCAAGTATGAGTTCCATATTCATTACCCCCACCTCAGCCAGACGTTAAGTCTAGAGGACGCCGCGATCAGATTACGATGCAGGCTGGTGTACAGGTCATTCATATAGAACTCCTGCGATACCATTGCATAGAAGTTCAACCACAGATTACTTGGCTTCTTATCGTCGTGTGATTTATGACGATGCTGGTAGTACACCCTGACCCAGCCAACCACAATCACCAGCGTCATAATACCGACCAGCACATCGAAAGAAACAATGTCGATTCCAGCTGCATGATAGAGCTGTGCCGCAAACTCAGGGTTAGGATATAAGAACAGATCAAAGGCATGACTGATTAAGGTATAACCAATCACAACGATTACAAACGACACGATTAATAACCCAACCAGTCTCCATGGGTTCTGTGATGTCATGTGATAAGACGAGAACAGCAACTGCGCGCCGGTTACCCAACCAAAAAACAGTAGAATAATCGCACCCTGCTTCTGGAACAGATCTGGCGCAACGGCATAGTGCGACAGAAACAGGACGAACACCGGCACAATGAGCGTGATTGCCGCCATGATTAACCAGGGTTGTTTATAAGTCGGCGATTGCCGTTCGACAATGAACGTATAGAGGTCATCCTTCGGTACACCGTCATCACGCCGTGCTTCGCCGATGATGCTGCCAGCGCTAAGGAACATCGTTCCTTTGAACAGACCGTGTGCAATCAGGTGGAAGATCGCCAGCGAGAATGCACCGACACCACATTCCATAATCATGAAGCCCATCTGGCCCATAGTGGAATAACCGAGTGACTTTTTGATGTCATTCTGACTAAGCATCAACACCGATCCGATTACAGCTGTGATGAGGCCAACGATAAAGACCCAGTGCAACACACCATCGGTATAGACATATACCGGTGCGAAACGGTTAATTAGAATACCGCCAGCGTTTACGATACCGGCGTGCATAAGTGCTGAGACCGGCGTCGGGCCTTCCATCGTGTAAGGCAGCCAGGTATGTAGTAGAAATTGAGCTGAGCGTGCAAAGGCCGCAAGCGCAATCAACGCGCCCGCCACTTCAATGACCGGCAACCCAAAAAATGTTGTCGCATCCGGGTTCGCAGCAATTTTTTCGAAGATGACCGGTAATGACCAGCTGTCGTAAGTATGAAACAACAGCATAGCGGCGAGAATAAGGGGAAAATCACCCAGTCGATAAGTGATTAATGTCCAGAAACCATAACGATAGGCAGGATGGCTACGAGTATCGTGACCCAATAGGAAGTAGAGAAACACACCAACCAGAAACCAGGCAATCACCAGTGTGATCAGATCACCAGCCGCCACCATCATGAATAATGAGGCTGTCATTAAATCCAGCATCATAAAGAAGCGACCATAACCGGCTTCTTCAGCCATATAACGAACTGAGTACAATCGAACCAGCAAACTAATGACAGATATCACAAATGCCATTAACACCGTGAGCGGATCAAATAATAAACCACCCCAGGAAGCGCCGAGGCTATGCAACTGCGCCTCTTCGCCCATCAGGCTAAGCGTCAATAGATAAGCCGCCAGCAGAAAAGTTAGTACACCACCGGTGATACTAATTCTGGCAACACCCCGGCCCATCACGTCTCCCAACAAATGCGTCAGAAGCGCTGATATCAATGGCAACGCCGGTAACCACAGTACAAGTTGATCCATGCTTTACTTCCCTTCTGCTAGTAACGGCTATTTATCATTTAATTCAATGACTTACAGGGCCGATATTCGCTATGTGGGACCTAGCCAGAAATCTTTACCTGATCCCCTAACCTGGCTAGATACCCGCAGTAAGCGGTGTAACTGTTTTCACTGGCTCAGGATTATAAAAGAATATCCCTAGATTATTATCAATAATATATATTAAACACATATCTATTAATCTATGTGTTATTCCCAATAAATTTCATTAAATAACTCCTGTTTCCGGTATTGACCATTCGTGATCTACTATGAATAGATCAATTGATGGAAATAGATCTCATCGTTTTCTCAATATGGAGAGTGTATGAGCGACCTACATGAAGCACTTCGCGATGATGTTCGCATGCTTGGCAACAGCCTGGGTGAGACCATTCGTTCGCATCTGGGTGATGATTTCCTGGATATCATTGAGAATGTGCGCCAACTTGCAAAACAGGGGCGCAATACTGAACACCTGGAAAACGAGGAGCTACTCAAGGCACTCGATGCACTGAGTGAAGATGATATCCTGCCATTAGCGCGTGCTTTCACTCAGTTTCTCAATCTCGCCAATATTGCCGAAGAACATCATCGTGTCAGGCGATATCTGGAAGACGCAGAATCATCGACTAGTGATTCTTTATTCGAGAAACTTGATACCCACGGAATATCTCGAGAAAAAATCGCCGATACTCTGAATAAAACTCGGATTGACCTTGTACTCACGGCACATCCAACCGAAGTCAATCGACGGACCTTAATACGCAAGTATGACGATATTGCTTCATGTCTCTACAAGATGGACTGTGGCCAGAGCAAAACTCAACAGCGGCTGGACGAGCTTATTCGGCAGGTCTGGCACACCAATGAAATCCGCCAACAACGGCCAACTCCGGTTGAAGAAGCTAAGTGGGGATTCGCGGTTATCGAAAACTCATTATGGTCTGCGGTACCTGAATTTCTGAGACGTCTAGATACACGATTATCGGAAACATTTGATACCAGGCTGCCACTAGATTGTTCACCGATCCGCTTCGCCTCATGGATGGGTGGAGACCGAGATGGCAATCCTAATGTCACATCGGAAGTAACCGAAGAGGTCTTGCTACTTTCACGCTGGATGGCGGCAGACCTGTATCTACGTGATATCGTAAATCTTCGAGCCGAACTTTCAATGCATCAGGCAAATCAGGCGCTGATCGATGAGACAGGCGATGTCGCTGAACCTTACCGCACCCTGCTTAAACAGGTCAGCCAACGCCTGCAAGCAACCAAAGCCTGGGTACACGCTCGATTAAAAATTGAGCCCACCACAAATGATCCAATCTATGTCCACGAAAGCGAATTACTTGAACCACTGACCCTGTGCTACGAATCTCTGCAAGATTGCGGCATGGAGATCATCGCCAGGAGCGCGCTGGAAGATATTATCCGACGCATCGCCTGCTTTGGACTCACCCTGGTGAAACTGGATATACGCCAGAATTCAGATCGTCATACCGAGGTCTTTGATGAATTAACCCGTTTCTATGAACAAGGGGCATATTCAGAATGGAGCGAACCAGAACGCCAGAAATTTTTACTGAAGGAACTCGCCAACCGTCGCCCGCTATTCCCTGACAACTGGCAGCCATCCGCCAACGTACAAGAGGTGCTCGATACCTGTAAGGTCATTGCAAATACTGATAAACAGGCTCTGGGCTCTTATGTTATTTCAATGGCAAGTCAGCCTTCGGATGTCCTGTCGGTCATTCTCCTGTTGAGAGAGATGGGTACGCAACACAATATGCGTGTCGTACCACTTTTTGAAACACTGGATGATCTCGATAACGCCAGTAATTGCATCAATGAACTGCTTGAAATTGACTGGTATAAAAATTACACCGAAGACCATCAGGAAGTCATGATTGGTTACTCGGATTCTTCCAAAGATGCCGGCCAGCTTGCGGCAGCGTGGGGGCAATTCAAAGCACAGGAAGAACTCACACGTCTTTGTAAACAACACGGTGTTCACCTGACTCTATTCCATGGACGCGGTGGCACTGTCGGTCGTGGCGGTGGCCCAAGCCATACGGCGATACTCGCCCAGCCTCCGGGTTCGGTTGATCATGGACTCCGTCTCACAGAACAGGGAGAAATGATCCGCTTTAAATATGGCATGCCGGATATTGCCGTACATAATATGGAGTTATGTACTGAAGCCGTCCTCGAAGCAACTCTGATGCCGGGACCTGGCCCTGAACCAGAATGGCGCGAACAAATGGAGAACATGACCCAGCGTAGTCTTAAGGAATATCGGGCTATTGTGCGTGAAGACCCTATGTTTGTGCCTTATTTCCGCTCAGCAACACCCGAGCAGGAACTCGCCAAGTTACCGTTGGGTTCAAGACCTGCAAAACGCCGTCAGGAAGGTGGCGTAGAAAGCTTACGCGCCATACCCTGGATATTCGCATGGACACAGATTCGCTTGATGCTACCGGCATGGCTGGGTAGCGATGGCGCACTGAGGCAGGCGCTTGAAGATGGGCAGGCGACACAGATTAAGTCCATGTATCAGCAATGGCCTTTTTTTCGCTCAACCATCGATATGCTGGAAATGGTTCTTGCAAAAAGTGACAACAAAATTTCTGAATATTATGACGAACGCCTGGTACCTTCTGAACTATGTATTCTTGGTTCTAACTTACGCCATCGCCTGTCTGAAATGTATGAGACCATTAATCTCATTAAAGAACAGGATGAGTTACTCACTTCTAATCCAGTAATACGTCAATCAATTGATGTCCGAAACCCATACCTTGACCCTCTACACTTTCTCCAGGTTGAATTATTACATCGTGATCGTAACCAACCCGATCAACGCCTGGAACAGGCACTCATGATTACGATTGCTGGTATATCTGCAGGGATGCGTAATACGGGTTAAATCGTATTAGCCAATGGATCAGGCTGGCCTGGTGTCGTAACGTTGGGCAAGCTCGAGCAGTGCGATACCTTTATGAGGAAAAATATTATCTTTACCCATTTCTTCATCCAGTCCTGCCCGATTAAGTGCATCACGAATCTGACGCTTTAATCCAGATAACATCAGTGTAATGCCTGCCGCTTTTAAATCTGCGGTCAACGCGCGCAATTTCTCTTCACCCGTTGCATCGATCATGTTGATACCGCTACCGAGAATTAAAACTGCTTTTGCATTCGGGTAACGACTGATGGCCCGCATTACGGCTTCTTCAAAAAATGCGGTATTGATAAATACCAGAGCCGCATCAAAACGTAATACGACATAGTTTTCTGAAATCGGTTTCAGATCGCCGCGACCACGGATACCAGCCAGAGTACCGTCTTCTGTCATACCAACACATTCACTGCGTGGTTTCATCACACCCAGCATGAAGACAATGGCTGTCAGGATCACCCCTACCAGCACACCATCAGCAAGTTGTGGCGCCATAATTAATGTTGCCAGGAAGGTAATCAAACCAACCACACCATCGGCTTTATTCACACGCCATGAATGCGTTAGTACTTTGAAATCGATCAAACCAAATACCGCACTCATAACAATCGCGGCAAGTACTGACTTGGGTAGGTCATAAAAATACTGGGTGAAAAACAACATCGTGATGACAACGGCAACAGCACTGATCACGGCGTAAAAACCACTAGCCGCACCAGCTTTCGCGGCTACAGCAGAACGAGAGAACGACCCTGAAACAGTGTACGACTGAAAAAAGCTACCCACGATGTTTGCCAGTCCCTGACCAATCAGCTCCTGGTTTGGATTCAGTTTCTCCCGTGTCTTTGCTGCCAACGCACGTGAGATAGATGTCGCTTCCATAAACCCAATCAAGGCCATCACCAGGGCAAAATCAAACAGTGTCGAGATCACACCAAGATCCATGTCCGGTATCACAAAGGAAGGCAAACCAGCCGGAATGCTTCCAACGACCTGACCGCCCCCAGAGAGTTTTATCCTGTCACCCTCTACACCGACATAACGCCACTTATTCACCGTCCAGCTATCGTCAGTATTATGGAGTCGGTAAGTCGATATTCCACCATTAGTTTCTTGAACCAGACTTATTTTATGTACGGCAATGCGTTGTCCGTATATCTGGCGCTTAAGACTTTTTTCCAGACCCTCTAGCCTTAGTAATTCAGCTTCGGCTGCGTAATCATGTGCGTCTTTCTGTACCAGCGCTCGGATACGTTGACGTATTACGTCCTGCTGTTGTTTAGTTTCTTTCAGCGATTGCTGGGTTTTAGCAAAGTCCATCAATTGAAAACGTGCTTTGCTATCTGCAATTTGATCAAGTGTCACTTCATCCGTTTTCTCAAACCCAGTCCAGTGGCTAATGACAGTTGTCACCAGCACTACAATCAATACGCCTGGCCACTTCGGCAGGTATTTCTTCATCAACATCAGTGCAATCAATGTTCCAACACCAAAGGCAATTGTTGATAGATGAGCCTGGGGCAACTGCACGATGACGTTAAATAAGTCCTGCAGGAACATATCCGAGCGCGGCATCGGCACATTTAGAAAAGTATTCAATAATGACAGGCCAATGATTAATGCTGCTGCATTGGTAAAACCATTAATTACCGGGTGTGAGGCAAAGTTAATTAGAACACCCAGGCGAAAGACACCGAGTGCAAGACGCATGACGCCAACCATCAGCGCTAGAGTCACTGATAAGGCAATGAATTCTTCCGTCCCCTGTGTCGCCAAAGGCGCAATTGCGGCAGCCGACATGAGTGACAACATCGCAACTGGGCCGGTATGAAGAAAGCGTGATACTCCCCACATAGACGCGACAATCACTGGTAGGAAAGATGCATACAGCCCATAGACGACGGGAAGGCCGGCCAGTGCTGCATAAGCCATCGCCTGTGGGATCAATACCATAGCGACCGTGATACCCGCGATCATATCCGCACGTATCGTTTCTCCCCGCATCGGAAACCAGCGTAAAAACGGAAAGAAATTGCGTAGCATCAATCGTCCTTAATTTTAGATTCGTGAGTCGTAAAAGTCCGTACCATGTTGCATATCCTTACGCAGCCATGAACCGTGAGATGAGCATATTGCACTGAATAGAATGCCCAGATATTGATCTTGATTATAAAAGAATTAGCATTTATTAATATTCAATAATTTGGATTCAAAAGATAGATAGTCATCTATATATAACCTATACAGGTGTAACTACAGGCTTGGCAATTATCACAATTGCCAAATTCACATCACTAACACACAATGCATAGCACGTAACCATTCTGGATTGAGCCGTTGCCCAAGTTCCTCCCCACAGACATCCCTGTATTCGATATCGAGCTTTTCGCTAATGCCGATGATCACGTACGCAGAGAAATGGGATACGACTTCGTTACCGCACTGCATGCGGGATGCCTGGTTGGCTTTTGCAATCATCCTGCCGGCCACCTGAATGAGAATCTTCCTGACTTTGTCCACAACCTGTTTAGCCGTCCATTAACACCAACTGCTTTACAGGGCATCGATACTACACGCGGTTATTGCCAGGGCTTTAGAGATCAGATGATGTGGCACACAGGCCCAGAATATGCGGAGGATCAGGATCACCCATTTGCTGACCGTCTGCCAGAAAACCACTGGTTTGACGACTGGCCAGAGTTCCAGGCAATAACCATGGAAGTCTATGGCGTAATGGAAGATCTCAGTCGATACCTCATGAGTTTACTGGCACTCGGCCTGGATGCTGACGAACAGGCATGGAGCGAGGCCATGGTCTACCATAACTCTGTTCTTAGATATCTGTATTACCCAGCGAATGGTGATTTCATTATGGGCGACCAGCGCCTGGGTAGCCATATAGACCCCGGCATGTTTGCCATTATTCCTACGGCGACTGGCGGTGGCTTCCAGTTCATGTTTGAAGATATATGGATTGAACCTGAAATTGCTGAAGGAATTATTTATTGCTATCCCGGACAAATTACCGAATACCTGACCAATGGTTATATAAAAGCCATATATCATCGTGTCGTTGCGATTGATGATCTTGGTGAAAATGAACGTCTGTCGTATCCGTTCTTTATGGTGCCACATCCAGACTTTAAACTGACACCGCCCGCGAGTGTGGTCGGTGCCAAGGGAGCTGATTATCCAGAGCTCGCCGCTGGCGAAGTCGTGAACAATTATTTTAAAGACTACCTGGCGACGCAATATGAGTCACAATGGGTGGATGATTTTATGGAGGGCAACGAATGCAACGTATTGAAAAACTAGCCCTCGTCAGTGTCGCGCCGCCACGCGAACTCGACAACACCTTATATAACCCGGATGACAAATGGCCGGGTTATGGTATCCGCCGTATTCAGGCCGATGTTCTTGCCGCCGGCTGGGGAGAGCATGTTGATATACGGGTGTACGAATATCGAGCGGATGAAATAGAAGAACTCCACCGTGCGATAGAGGACTTTAACCCTGATTTCATCGGCGGCTCAGCTTATATCTGGTCATTCGAAATACTGGTCGAGCTAGCTAAATTCTACAAATCATTGAGACCCGATGGCCTGGTTTTACTTGGTGGGCCTTCAGCACGAACCTGTATGATGGATCTCGAGCCTTATCATGATGCAGGCAACTATATTGATGCGCTATGCACAGGTGAAGGAGAAGGCGTTCTTCCCGACATCCTGAGCAAAGGCTGCACCCAACGTAAAGATTTCGCCGACATACTCGGGTTAGCCGTCGCAGATGGTGACAGTTGGGTAGACACACCCGCACGCCCATTTATTATGGATCTCGATGTCATTGCCTCACCCTATCAAATGGGATTGATGGAAGGCGGCACATGGGGTTACCTGGAATCATTCCGCGGCTGCCCCATGTCATGCAGCTTCTGTGAATGGGGTGTATCTGGGCCAAATAATCGTATGTTTTCACGCGACTATCTGGCGCGCGAAATGCGGGCAATGTTAGATACTGGAATTCAACCAGGTATCTTTCAGCTAGATGCAGGATTGAACCTGAACGCCAAAGCTTTCAAAGAATTTGCAGCTGCCTCATACGAAACAAACTTCTTTGACCATGCCATGCTTTATAGTCATATCTACCCATCTCACCTGAAAGATGAGCATATGGAGTTTTTAGAACACTGTAAGGTTCCTGTTATCGGTTTGGGTCTTCAGGCATTTGATCAGGGCGTTCTGAAATCGCATTCCCGTCCCGCCAAGATTGAAAACTTTGAGCGTGTAGCCCATGAACTCGCTTCAGTTTGCGAAGAAGTCGAAATCCAGATTCTGTTTGCTCTACCCGGCGATACACCTAAAACATTTATGAACGCGGTCGAGTTCGCGCTAGACCTGCCCGCACAGATTCGCATCTTTCATACATTGGTATTGCCGGATGCGCTAATGACCCGCTCGCTACCCGAACACGATGTCTACTTTAACCCGTATACACTGAAAGTTATGGAAGCTCAGGGATGGAGCGAAAAAGAAATAGAACAGACTGCGAGAGAGCTGGATAACATGGTAGAACAGGATAATGGCGGTAGAACTGACTTATGGTGGTCACTTAATAGCCGTAGAACCCGTTCGATTGTTGGGCCCCATTAATCGCGGTAAACGTCTGGGCACCGCTATGCGGCCTATTCCAGAATCACGCGTCATTCATATCGCTTTCCAATTGGAGTAGACTCGGTTGGTTGATAAAAATAACTCATAAGATTGAATAAGGAGGATAACGAAGATGCTGAAATTAAAACTAAATAAAAAGCTCATTGGTGCTGCCATTTGCGCCATGGCTTTGATTAACCCTGTCTTTGCGGCAGAAAAAACCTACCGTCTGAAACTGGCTGAGACCTGGCCGCCTAACTTCCCGGTTTTTG
>CALODD010000047.1:0-56103 GCA_942491945.1 uncultured Gammaproteobacteria bacterium
TCATTCTCCTCAATCTGAATCTGCATGCTGCCGTTGAGCGATTCGAAGGCATCCGACAAATCCCGCGTCGCGTATTGCGGCACCGTGGTGAAGGCGACTCGTCAGGCCGGAGATGAAGCGGATCTCCGCCATTCGACGAATACCGCCGACGCCAATGATCTTCCGGCAGGCTTTCGTAGTGTGCATCGTTTTCCCCGGCCAGCCCTTCCGTCGGCAATGCGATCCGTGACCGTTGATTGCAGTGCCGCCACCAGCGCCTCGCGATCGACCCCGCCGACTACAGGAAGTGCTGATATGTATTCCGGCACGTTGCGACGCTCATGCGTTTTGAGGATCGTCGCAAGTTCCTCGGCTGCTGTATCTAAAACGATACTCACCCGCGCCTCGCAGAGCATCGATCGACTCCAGCGCCCCACAGCGTCGCGCCCGAACGCACGCGAGTCGGTCTCGACGACGGCCTGATCGCGGCGTGAATGAGAGGAAGGAGATTTCCCTCGTCAGTTCGTGAATCATGAAACAACTCCCCGAATGAGTCGCTGGCGATCACGTACGGATTGCAGTAGTGGTGATTCGCCGGGTGGGCCAGCTTGGTCTGGGCCGCCATCACCGCATCGATCATCCGCGGATCCACTGTCGCAATCCGCCGGGGTGCAGCATCGCCAGGTGAAGATTGCCGTCGAGCGATCGGTGAATTGCCGAGGCGTCAGCGAGCGATCGGAACGTCGCATCGTGCGCACGTAGATGTGGGTGAGCGGCGTACCGGCCATGGCCATTGCCTCAAACCGCGGACGCAGCGTCTCCCCAAGAAATGAGCATCCGCTCAACAGAGCGCCTCAGCTGCTCGACAGGACGTGCGCGAGAATCCGGCAGCCCGCTTGAAGGCGGCGTGCGTCCGGCTCGAGCATCTCCACCCGACCCCGAGGCCCAGCGCGCCGCGTACGAGCGGAAAGCGCGAATCGCGGCCTCCGCGGATTCGGGGTCGGCCTCGCAAAATCTTGTCCATCGCCGCCGCGATCGCAGCGTAGTGATCCCCCTGCTGATAGGCGGACTCCGGCGTAATCGCCTGCGGCGAATCGACTGTGGGCGTGGGCGAGAAATTCTGCGCGGCTCCTCCTACGGCGATGCAATTGCTCATAATCAGGGGCACGTGATGTACGCTCCCCTGCGGTGTTATCGGCACCTGCCGACGGCCGCCTTTGGGCCGATCCGCCGGAATGCGGGCGTGGCCGAGGCCGGAAACATCGTCTAAGATGCGACCTAAGTGTGTGCGAAAGCACGAGTAATCCCGGCCTTCCGCCGGGAAATCAGAGAGGCATGGACGCGGCCGACCAGCCCATCGTCAATATTCGTCGCCACGTGCCGAATCCTCCCGCGCGGCTCAACGGTGCATCGAGGCCGGGTCCGGTCTAATGTCGCCATCGCCCATGAGATCATCGTGGTCGGCGGCGGCGCGGGCGACGGTACCGAGACATGGGCCGAGGGCAAGGGCGGACATCCGCTATACGCAAGGACACAGCGCGAGGGCGCGAGGCTTACAACAAGGGGCTTCCGCGCGGCCACCGGGCGCTGGTGTACTGGCTCAACGACGATTCATATCCCCTGCCCGAGGCGGTCGAAGCCGCCGCGGAGATGATCGAAGCGCCAGCAAGCAGCGACCTTGGCATGGTCGCGTTCTATCACAACTTCGATCGCACGCATGGCAATCGGCTCGATTCAATCCAACATGACAACGAGACGTACAGCATTTTCGGCGTGCGTGGCGTCCCGTATGCGAATTTCGGCCTCCTGGGTCTCTCATTGCTGCGGCAGTTGGGCTACCTGGACGAGCGGTACTACTTCATGCATGGGACCCCGATCTGTCGATGAAAGTACAGCGCGAGGCCGGGCTGAAGGTTGCTCAGCGCACCGCCGGGCGATCGTTTATCACGAGGTTGATCGGCGAACGCAAGACGGATGACCTCTCGATGTGGGACGCGGACAACGCCAAGGGGCTGTTCGCAGAAGTGGAAACTACGGAGAAGGGCGTATATCCCGACCCGGTCGTCTATCTGTGGGATGCTGCGGCGGCGCGGCTGGATGTAGCCGCGGCGGCGCCCTCAATAAAATTGGCCGTAAGCCTCTGCGATTACGATCCTTGCTCGCTCGTAGTCGCGGCGATCCCCCTGCCCTGAATCGGGGTACGCAGGTCATTGAGTGAAGCTCAAGCGGACACCGGAAACTGAACTGGCGATTTCCGCCGCCTTCTGGTATGCGAACGGGGCTGAGTTGTTTGAACGTGCGGCCTTTTATGGCATGTTCATCACGCTGTTTCGGTACCTGAACGGCGTCATTGGATTTACCGACGTCGAGACGGGATACATCACCAGCGCCTTCGCCTCCATCCTCTACTTCCTGCCAACGTTCATGGGGATCATGGCGGATAAGATCGGTTTTCTTCCAACTGATGCTCGCATTCCTGCTGCTGTTGACTGTCGGCTACTGCGTGGCCGGTGCCTTCCAGCTCAAAGAGACGGCCATTATCTCTCTGACGCTCATCATGTTCGGCGGTGCGATCGTTAAGCCGGTCATATCCGGCACCGTCGCCAAGTGCAGCGATTCAGCTCATCGAGCCCGGGCCATGTCTATCTTCTACATGGTGGTGAACATCGGTTCCTTCTCGGGCAAAGGTCTTCGCGGGCCCCTGAACGAACACCTCGGACTGCAGTACATCAACCTCTATGCGGCGGGCATGTCCTTTGCGGCCTTCATCCTGGTGTCTGTTTTCTACACGAACGTGGATACCGCAAGTACAGGCAAAACGGTGCGCGAGGCCCTGCGCGTCTTTCGCAAGGTCTGCGTCAACGTCAGATTTTGAGTCTGATTCTGATCATCGGTGGCTTCTGGGCCATCCAGGGACAACTGTATGCCTCGATGCCGACGTATATTGAGCATCTCTTGGGCAAGGGCTACAAACCGGAATGGCTCGCCAATATCAATCCACTTGTAGTCGTCATCTGTGTCATTCCGATCACACTGTCAGAAACTTCAAGCCCGCGAACGCGATCGGCATCTCCTTGCTCTCATCCCGTTCACAGCCCTCATCATCGCGTTGGGGCCGCTGTTCGGCGGGCCTTCTGCGGCGAATGTCGACCTCGGCTTCATACAGCTGCATCCCATGGTAGTACGCCAACACCGCCGTCGAGTACTTTCAGTGAACGATAAACTTCGATTGTGAAGTCAACGTGTCCCGGTGTATCAATAATATTGAAACGATGGCCATCCCATTCACATGATGTTGCAGCAGACTGAATGGTGATGCCACGCTCCTGCTCCTGTTCCATGAAATCAGTGGTAGCAGCACCGTCATGAACCTCACCAATCTGGTGAATTTTTCCGGTCAGCTTCAGGATACGCTCGGTCGTCGTGGTCTTACCGGCATCCACGTGCGCGAAAATACCGATATTGCGGTAAATCGATAGGTCTTTCATGTCAGTTGCTCTGGTTAAATATTAAAAGATAAAATTAAAAACTCTATAAAAATCAATCTGGTAGCGCGCAAACAAAATGGGCGGTCAGAAAAAGGCCGCGATTCTACCAGATAATCTCTCTGCGGTGTCATCATCAGCGATGATTTTTTCACTATGAGGTCATTTAGTTGAGGTTATTCAGTCTCGATCATCGATATCCTCTGACGCCATAGCGGTGCCCATAAAAAAACCCCATCGGCTTTCACCAAGCCGTTCAGTAAAGGTGTTGTGCTGACGGTGCTGGGTATCGAATCCCCTGATAGCGTAAGCTTTCAGGGGATTTTTTATTTGTGGGTCAGAAATTATTCGTGTTATGTGTTTGGGTCTTAATTTGAGGAAAAATAAGACTAGTGGAATTGGATAGAGCCTGGTTTGACACGAGCGATCCACTGACGCCACTCCCGCTCAAATTGATTCAGCCCACCTTGGTAGTGCCTGCTCAAGAAATCAACAGCATTAACGCTACGGCAACCGTTGGTGGCTAGTTCATCTAAAAGGTATCGCAACATCTGGATGCGATCCGAGCGCTTCATTATGAAAAACACCAAAGACCAGTCGATGGCGTAATTAAGGCGACTGTTTTCTAGTTTGTACCACTCAGTCGGTGTTTGGGCAAAATGTTCGAGTAATGGCGGAATACGACTAGCCCTAAGAAGCTTGACGTGATCTAAATTAACTTCAAATATCTTTTTCTGGAATGAGTTTTCTTTCATTCGCTCGAATAATTCAGCCAATCCTTCGTTGAGCCAAACAGGTGTACCAGGAAACATACCCGCGACCATGGCATGAGTAGCCTCATGCTTAGCCACGTTGACCATGAAATCTCTATTTCCTTGCATGAGGATGGAAATCTTATTGGAGCGTGGGGAATAGAAGCCACCAGCCAATTTACTCAATCCTGGAGCAACTTTTAGTTTATGAGCCTGAAATGCCTTTGAAGTCCCGTAGAACGTCATATTCAAACTGACGCGCTTTAGTTCAGCGGCTTTGATAACATCTGAAAAAGTTTTGTAAATCTGCGTTACGCCATGATCGATACGATCCTGACTGAACGGGGGGAGTTGCCCGTGTTCAGTCGCAATTTTAAGGGAAAAATAGTCATCTACGGCCAAATTCATAATGTGCAGGTTCGTGTAGTCACTACGTGGTGCTTTATCACCGAAATGTGTTTTTCCCTTGCTGTCCTTCCATTCATAAACAACCCGATTATTTTTTATATTCTCTGTCTTTGGCTGGACGCATTGATAAATGATATGCGAGAAGCTTTTGGGCCGATTAGTAAGAAAGGTGCCTGTAGGTGGGCTCGACGAAGGGGAATTCACGATTTCTGGCCATAGCCGTTCAGCAATCCAGCGAAGTTCGATTCTGCCGAATGGCGTGTTTAATGAGTCAGGAATTCTTCGACCATCATCGGTAATTGTCATGCCGACCCAATGAGTGAATTCGTGCCGTTGCTTTTCGGTTGCGACGAACCATGCAATCCAGATACTCCCAGCGAACAGTATCAGGATAAAAGCCAGCCTCTTTATCCCCTTCATCTACTTTCTAGTCATAGATCTATATAACGTTATCCATGACCAAACAGTAAATATTAGGATTGGGAGAATAATAAAGGTATATGTAGCCTTAATTTTAAATGAAGCACCTGAGAGTTCGCAGTTAGCACCTGGCGCGCAAAATTGAGACTTAATTGCTGTGCTCATGTTCAAATATGGGTACTGTTCCTCGAGTTCTAGAATTGCTGCTACAGCCCCACGAAGCAACTCATTATAATAATAAAGGTCAAGATACGCTGCGGCAGTGACTAAAATTAGTATGCCAGTTGATATTAACGCCTTGAGCTGGTCCTTCACGATGGGATCTGTTACCTTCTCACCTACAAGATAACCTGCAATCACGCTGATTACACCCGCACCCCCCATTAATTGGAGCCGATATTGCATAAGCATTTCGTTGAAGTGCATAGCAATCTCTTCGTAATGAAACCAAAGCTGAACGACATCTGGGTTTATATTGTCAATTGCCATATATTATTCTAAGCATAAACCATCAGACACATATCATGAAATAGTGCAAAATGGATTGCCGTATTTAGTATGTTACGTGTATAGCCTCATTATCACACAGGCAATAGACTATGAATAACCTCTATCTCGGATAAGCTCTTACCTTGGTTATGCAGCGATGAAAAACGTGCTTTATTTGTTGTTTCTATCATGCTATTTAACCCTAAATCTTCCTGTCTAGCGCTAATAGAATCGATAATTTTGTCGTGAGCTTTTTTTATGTCACCATCCATCACATAGCCAATCATACATCCAAGAGGTAATTTTTCTGCATATTTAGCGCTGACATATCTCTTTACTCCCTCAGTAGAATAGACCCCGGACAACGACTTCCAGTTTCCATTTGTTTTAACATTTAGCCGCTTACATTCGTAAGCGATATAGGTGTCGGGTGCTCGATACTCATCAACTATTAGTACTGCAATATCTATAATGCCTTTAGTAACGGGGTCCCCTTTTTTGTCTTCACCTAATAAAACATATTCAATTATCGGAAGTCCGACAGATCGAACTTCATTGTTGTTAAGTAAAGCCCAGAGAAGCCTTTTAGAAATGTTCTTTTCTAGATCACTTTTTTTTACTTTCCCTTTAATCTGATCCCATTCCTCTAGTATGCACTTATGCATTTTTTGCTCATAGCGGTAAAATTTTTTTACTAGACTATTTTTATTCCCCAAAAACATTCTTTGCGTCACTCAGATAACTCATTGATGATATGGTCCGCATCGCTAACCGCCATAGATGATAACCAAAAACGCTTTATTCTTGGCTTTACTATGTAAATACTCCCATCGATTTCGATATGGAGATGCGGAATTAGATTAATATTTCCAGAAATGTCGCTAGGTAGGTTTTTATATACCTGATCCAATATATTTTGAAATGGCAACTCATTTGAATTAGTAGATGCATTTTTATGTATATCAACTTTTAAAGCGACCATATCATTGGAATAAGCTACAAGATTTATATCAAGTGATTGATTGCCTACTACCCATCCCTGTAGTTGCCGTTTCATCGTGTCAGCATACCGGGTCCAATCACCCGGTTGACTCGCTTTCCATAAAGGAGGCAATTCTCTGCTATTACGCTTAGGTTGAATGCTTGGAAAGACGGTCTCTACTGTTTCTGTTACAACCTTTGACTCTAATTTACTTAATCCATAATACTGGAATATCAAATCATCAAATAACTTAATATTTTGGTCTTTGTGTGTGGATAGTGAGAATACGTCTTTATGCTCATTTAAGTTGTCAAGTAACTCTATAATTTCATCCCATATTCTTTTTGATTGATCTGGATTATTCGATTCTTCAGGAGTCCAGAATGGTATATTCAATACATCATCCGTGTGCACTTCAGGCCTATCTATTCCTGCGCTTGCAGTGGTATGAAAAAACCACCATCCTGCTAATGCACTATTTAGAAGAACGGTCAAAAATTTAAGTTGATCAGCAAAACGCGTATCCCCTCTTAATGCATATATTGTATGCTGAAAAGATGCTGGATATTCACAGTATGCAGCGACATTTCTTCCAGTTTTCGATTTTATCCCTCTTGATAGCAACACTCTAGCGCCTGAGTAACCCTCTTCGAAACCTAAGCGCCTATAGCTATTAAAGCCATGTTTTAAATCCAGCATACTTGTGCTCACTATATATGGTTGTAATGAGCTGCTTTTCAAATATGGCGTTCCTTCTAGCGAATCAGATGTCTTTTGTTTATAGTGTCCGCTTTCAACACGATCTTTTTTTGCAGGCTGGAACCCCTGACCACATACGATCCTTTTGTTTAATATTTCCGGTGTTTTGATTTCTTATAATCATCGTAAGAAATGGCGATTTCTCTAAGCTTAGGAAAGGAATCTAACCATTTGTGCACTCTGGATTCCACAGTAGACATCCACATCCACTGCCTGAAGATGTACGGGTTATCAATAAGGCTGTCTGAACTCAGATAACCTTTATCATATGGAGATATAGTCAAAATATCCCCGTGCACCATATTTAGGTCACCCTTAGGAACATAATAATTAAACCTATAGTTATCCAGGCCTGTTTTCTTTTTGCCGTAGACAATCACTGCTGCTGGTCTTTTTGCATTATCAAATAGCAAAAATCTTATATCAGCTAAGTTTATAATTTCGTGTACATGTATATTTCTAAATAATTCATTTCTCGCCGCAATTGTCTTCGGATGATGGTTAGCCAAGTAACTCATAGCCGGAAGAATAAAGGAAATTTTTCCTTCTTCTTTAATATGAGTAAGCGATTTCCAGGTGAATGCCCATGCTATTTCACTTGCTGGTATTGGCTTTTTGTTATTTGCAGCCCACTCCAATGCTTTAGACGCTTTATCTTTTTTTCTACTTACCCATGGTGGGTTACCTATTATTAAATCAAACTTGATTCCTAAGTCATTATCATCGAAATAATCTACTGCTCTCAATGTGTCACCAAGAAGAACTGGCAATAAATGCCCTTTGTCCATCAGAATTCGTATATCTGATGGGTTCACCTGCTCTAGCATAGTCACATACAAGGAAAAAAGCGTGACATTTATAGCCCCTGGGTCAATGTCGTGCCCATGTATTCGACGTATTATATTCGTCAATGTTTTCCAGCTAGGTTTTCTTCCATTATGATTATTTCTCCAAATTTGAACTAGTTTCTGAAATATACGTACTAAGAATATTCCTGATCCACAAGCAGGATCCAATACAGTAAACTTTGAATCTGATGTAATACTCTTCGAGAGAGCACCTAACGATTGTGCAGATACTAATTCTGCTAATGATAGTGGCGTATAGTATTCTCCATTGTCTCTTTGTTTCTTGCTATCTGTAGCCAAAAAACGATCATATACAGCACTAACTAACTCTACTGGAATATAATTAAATTCGTACGGCCAGAATGATGTTTGCCCCGTTCTTAAGTCTATACGGCCATCACGGAACCGGAATAGCACATCAAGATGGTACTTGGTTATGTCAGATGCGTTGCTGTTCTCAAAGCCCCCTATAGTCGAAAATAAACTACCATTAAAGTCTTCGTTAAGCTTTTTAAAAATCTTTTTCAAATAGTTCGGATTATTACTTGATAATAGATCGTGTAATCCAAGAATAGAATTGTTTCTACATGTCTCCGAAAAATATTCAGGCACTAAGATATTCCTATCTTCTAGATAGGCAATAAACATTACCTGCATGATCAATATTTGCGCAGATGATGGAGGCATTCCGCATGAGGATGCTAGCTCATCCTTTGTACTAGTTAAATTTGCGAGTAGCTTGTTATCAATTCTTTCTTTATTCGGGAAACGCTCTTTTCTTTCGTTAACCCATCTCCCAGATTCTATCCCTGAAATAAACTCTTTGATGGCAACCGTGTCTGATACAATATTTAATATTTCGACTAGCCTGCTATCTTTAGTATCAGATATTGGATTCGCTGATGGTGACTGGGCTAATGAGAGCACATATACCAAATCAGGGGTGACTATTATAAGAACCTCAGCTAATCCAAGATTCCATAATGCTTTATGTGCATTGGATACATAGGCCGGATCCAATCTGTCCATCTGCTTAAACATTACAACAGGTATATCCTGTATGCAGAAGAACCCATCAAGATTGAGATTATTAACAGCCGATTTCAACTCCGGAGCATAAGGCAAATCACCATAATCTGAGTTTTTCAAATAAAAGTCAGGTTCTCCTCTGCCTGAAAGGTTTAATGTCTCTACCCAATTCACTTATGAGTACCCGATTTTTTGTTGGCGGATGAACCGGGCTTTTTACACGAGGCCGTTGTTTTATTTTGTTTAATTGTTGATTGTATTGCTACTGGCCCATAGTCGAGATTCTTTTGGGCTGTATTGCGATAACTAGAGTCATTGTTAAGATAATTATCAACTCCCCTAAATATATCCTGTAAAGGAAAAACTATACCTTCTGCTACTTCGCAAACACCTTCTATATATTCAACATCTGCATTAGTCGTATTAATAAGAAGTCTTGAATTATCTGATGCCATGCGCGGTCCGGATAGCACGTTTTGTAGATTACCAACGATATTTGAGATCACATCTCTACGTAATCCAAATTTAGATTCAAGTTCACAACATATTGTCAAAATAATTAATTCTTTTGGAGTATATTCGACGGCAACTCTTTCGCTTTTTCCTCGTCTCTTAAAACCTGGGAGTGCCTGAATTAGCCCTCTGAGTTGATGACGAGAATATCCGGTTAGCAAAGATACATCTGCAGTTGTAATCTGGCTGGAGATCATATCTGCGTATTCTATACGCAGATATGCGCAAGATCAACGCAGATGTGAGTGGATAATACGCTATCCTGCGTAATAGATACGCAGTATGTGATCGCTTTTCCCCCTTAAAGAAGAATTGTCGTATTACTGAGCATTAAGAACTGTCATTATACCCATAGGGCTAGCTGCTATTCGCAGGCGCTGTGCAGGAGATTGTTTGTCTTCGCCCACAAAAACAAAGTTGTAATAAACTCTGAATATCTCCAACAGCTTCATAATAGTCTCTGGCTTGTACGCAGAATAACCGTACCAGATCCGGCGACTGGAACTGGATGTCGTAATTGGACGTTCCAGCAAAGAGATCCGTCTTCTTACTTGCATGAAGTATCGATCGACCCCATGTAGCGTAGCCTTATTGTAGAGCCAGGCAAGGTGATCAATGCCGTAATCTCCCATATCTGTGAGGTGGCAAACCGCTTTCTCAGGCTCGCTCATATCTGGGAAAGGGTGGGACATCCAGCGATCTCGCCACTTTCCGTGTGCGGTCATTTGCTTGAGTCGCTCCTTGATCATCAATAATTTGACCTCTTTATCTGATTTCCCAGGGTGTCGTGATCTTTCTTGTGAAAAATCTTCTTTAACTTTCGCTAGTGCCTGACGCTTCATATCAATGGTCATTTCTTTATTGATACGGACGTAGAATGCATCCACCGTACGTTCCCGTATTCGATCTGTGAAAGCGGATAGACATGCCGCTCTGATACCAGAGTCCTGATCTAAGAAGAATCGAAGTTTTTCGACGCCACCTAACATTTCTTTCAGAAACATGAAATGACCTGCCATTGTATATTCTGAATGAACTTGCATGCCTTGAGTTGGTAACTGAAGGTCAGGGCGCTGATCTTCGCTGACTTCGATATCCCAGCGCCGAATGGCTTGCTGATAAACGTCATCAATCGCATCTTCCAGTGATTGGTCATTTCGTTTGAATTGATTACGGGAGTGTTTGATGGATCGGTGATAATCCTCATTCAACCATAATCGGGCAGATTGACGATAGGCAGCGGGAAACGACTGTTCTCCTAGCTGTGTGGTTTCGGCTTCGACTTGCCTACTGTCCTGATCAGGGTCGTAGTTCAGGTGCATACCAAATACGTATCCGCTGATATTGTCTGCTGTCGCAATCGCTGACAGGTTCACATTGCGCTTATCGGCACGATTCGTCCAATTGAGAAGATGTTCCTGCTGGTCACAGGATAAATAGAGTCTCTTAGCCTGAAAACCATCCAGGAACTTGCTTTCCTGCGCCCCGGCGAATTTCTTGCACTGCTCATAAATGAAGTCGATTTTGTTGTAGACCGTTTGAGGATGAACTTCAGCGATCTCACAGATTCTGCGTAGTGGTGATTTGTTCACCAGCAGCTTGAATATCAGCTCATTTTTATCTGGGCACTTCTGTCCTGTGGTCGCATTACCAACTGAAAAGGTTTTCTTGCAGGATTTACATAGATACCGCTGTGATCCAGCACGGGTTCTGCCAACCATGCGAAAGTGCTCTCTATGGCTGATAACCCCGAGTCCATGGTGTTCACAAGCATCATTAGGACAAGACGGTTCTTTGAGTGGCTTGAGGTAGCGACTAACTCTCTCTTTTTCTTCAACGATACCTTTGTTGCTTTTAACTGGAATTAGCTCTCCGCACTCATGACAGATCAGGCGAATTCGCTTGTTTCCGCCAGAGTTCAGTGTGTATTTATCGCGCTTAACCCCCTTTTTCTTCTGAGACTCATTACTGGCAGGCACGCCGAAATTGCTGCATTGCGGATTCTTACAGAAATTGACCTGCAATCCATTGAATTCAACTGGAATTCTGGTTTTTTTCGTAGCCAAAAAAAATCCCCTGCAAACAAAATGTTTACAGGGGATCGTATAACCCTAGCTTACCGGCACAACACCTTTACTGAACGGCTTGCGGCTTTCACCGATGGGGTTATCTGTCTCCGCGATGTTTCGGCGGATATTCTGTTTCCAGAATTACTTCTTAGCTGGAGCCTGTGGAGCTACTGGCTGAACTGGAGCACCGTAGTAAGGCGCGTAACCGTTATAGCTGTTGCCAGAGTTACCATCGATGTTGCTGTTACCTGAAACAGAAGTGTCAGCATCCATGTTGCCTTTACCTTTACCAGAGAAGCTCATTGAGAACTCACCTTCGCCAGCAGCAGAACCTTTTCCGTCATGCTTGCCTGCGAAATCGCCTTGAGCGCGCTCACCGTTGTTACCGCCACCGTAGTAACCATCGCTTGAGTTACCGTCGATGTTGCTGTTACCAGAAGCAGAAGTATCAGCATCAATGTTGCCTTTACCTTTACCAGAGAAGCTCATAGAGAACTCACCTTCGCCAGCAGCAGAACCTTTACCAGCGCCTTTGCCGTCGAAGTCACCTTTTGCATTGCCGTCGTCGAAAGCAAAAGCAGAAGTAGAAAGTGCAGCAGCTAAAACCGCGATAGTCAGAATAGATTTCATGTCATTTCTCCTAAAATAGTTAAACTTGTTAAATTCAAAATTCATGTTGTGGTTCAAAAATCGCCTGAATCACAATATGGGTAAATCATATAAGCAAATCGTAATATTTGCAATACCTAATATTCGAAAAAGTTGATATAGGTCATAAAGTCCACCTTATCGAGCTGGTTATTAGTGTGAATGGCTTCTAAAAGCGGTGTGTTGATGCAGATCAGGTGGTTTAGAAGTAAAGGCAGCCCAGATGAAATAAAAATGGTGCCAGTCCATATATATAGTAATGGAGGGACGGTGAAAGCAAGTACACAGGCCTTGATTCTCTTTTTTCTGACCTGATATACAATGGCTTGATTCTGTCACAGGAGCTGTAAGCGTGAGCGATCCAACGATTGAAGAGCCAGAAGTCCTACCAGCGGAAGGTAGCACGGGCTCTGATCTGACCATCCCCGGTCAGGTAATGCCAACAACAATCCATATTCTCCCCGTTAATCATCGCCCATTTCTGCCGGTGCAGGCATTACCGATCCAGATGAAAGAAAGTCGCTGGAATGAAACGGTGCAACAGATTGGCGACGAAGCGCATCACATGGTCGGCCTGGTGCTCGTCGATAATGATGATATCGACCAGACTCGAGTCAAAGACTTTGCAGAGATGGGCAGTGTCGTGCGGATGCATCACCCGGTTCATGAAGAAGGCCAGATACAGTTTATAGCGGAAGGGCTGGAACGTTTTCGTATTGTGAAATGGCTTTCTAAGAAACCGCCGTTTCGCGCACAGATCGAATATCCAGTTTCGCCAAAAGAAGATGACAAGGAAATGCGTGCTTACGGTAATGCCATTATTGGCATGATCAAAGAGTTGCTGCCGCTCAATCCACTGTATGGGGAAGAACTCAAAACGCATCTGGAACGTTTTAATCCGAGCGAGCCTGCGCCATTAGCCGATTTCGCCGCTATCCTGACGACTGCTTCTGCAGCGGAGTTAATGGAGGTGCTTCGAACCATACCGTTGGTGAAGCGGATGGATAAAGTGATGCACTTACTGAAGCAGGAGCTGGAAGTCAGCCGTCTGCAGTCACGCATTCGTAATCGAGTTGAAGAAAAGATGACCGAGCAGCAGCGTCAGTTCTTTCTTCGTGAACAACTCAAGGAAATCCAGAAAGAACTGGGAATTTCGAAGGATGATCGCACGGCTGATCAGGATAAATTTTATGATCGGCTGGAAGGTCTCGTCGTGCCTGAGAAAGCAATGGAAACCATCGAAGAAGAGATGGACAAGTTTTCTGTGCTGGAAACCGGTTCACCGGAATATGCTGTGACACGTAACTACCTGGACTGGTTGACCTCGATTCCCTGGGGCAAGCACTCAAAAGATAAGTTAAACCTCAGCCATGCACGCAAGATTCTAAATCGTGATCACGAAGGACTGGATGATGTGAAAGATCGCATCATAGAGTTTACTGGTGTCGGTGCGCTCAAAGGTGAAGTCAGTGGTTCTATTATTCTACTGGTTGGCCCACCGGGTGTTGGTAAGACCTCTATCGGTAAATCAATCGCTGAATCACTCGGACGAGAGTTCTATCGCTTTAGTGTTGGAGGCATGCGAGACGAAGCTGAGATTAAAGGTCATCGTAGAACCTATATTGGCGCGATGCCGGGCAAGTTTGTGCAGGCAGTGAAAGACACTGCGGTTTCCAATCCGGTCATTATGCTAGATGAGATCGACAAGATCGGCGCATCGTTTCAGGGTGATCCTGCATCTGCATTACTTGAAGCGCTCGATCCTGAGCAGAACAATGAATTTCTGGATCATTATCTGGATGTGCGAATCGATCTATCAAAGGTGTTATTCGTTTGTACGGCGAATCAGCTCGATACGATTCCAGGGCCATTGCGCGATCGTATGGAGATTATTCAACTGTCTGGTTATATATCAGAGGAAAAAGTTGCTATTGCGGTGACGCATTTGTGGCCGAAGTTATTGGAACGTGCTGGCGTTAAATCGAGTCAGCTAAAAATAACCGAAGCGGCGGTAAGACAGATTATCGAAGGTTATGCCCGTGAAGCGGGTGTGCGTGGTCTGGAAAAACGACTGAATAAAATTATCCGCAAGTCTGCGGTACAGATTCTGAAGAAGAAAAAGACACCGATTCGTATTGGTATTAAACAGCTTGAAGAGTATCTGGGTAAGCCAATATTTCGTGAGGAACGAAAAATGCGTGGCATTGGTATTGTCACGGGCCTGGCGTGGACCGCTATGGGTGGCGCGACACTCAGTATCGAAGCAACCCGTGTCCATGAAAAACAGCGCGGCTTCAAGCTTACTGGTCAACTCGGTGACGTGATGAAAGAGTCTGCCGAGATCGCTTATAGTTTCATTGCTTCAAATAAGAAAGATTTCGGCATTGAAACTGAATATTTTGATCGCGCGTTTATCCATCTGCATGTGCCTGAAGGCGCGACTCCGAAAGATGGCCCGAGCGCAGGTGTAACGATGGCGACAGCATTAATTTCACTAGCGACCGGTAAACGTATCAAACGACCACTGGCAATGACGGGTGAGCTGTCATTAACAGGGCTGGTATTACCGGTTGGTGGTATTCGCGAAAAACTGATTGCTGCACGCCGAACGAAAATTATGGAAATCATCCTGCCGGAAGATAATCGTCGTGATGCTGATGAGTTGCCGAAGCATATTGTCAAAGGTATGACGATTCACTTTGCTGAGCGTTATGAACAGGTTGCTGAGATCGTCTTTGGAAAATAATCCCCTAACACTGGATAACTGGAAGCAGCGCTGGGAAGACGGCCTGATTGGCTGGCATAAAAGCAATGTCTATCCTGCTTTGATCAAATATTTTGATCGTCTAGATCTAAAGCCGGGTGACCAGATATTTGTGCCACTGTGTGGTGGGTCTGTCGATATGCAATGGCTGGCAGACCGGGGGCTTATTGTTATTGGTTGTGAAATCAGTGGGAAGGCGATTGCTGATTTTTTCCAGTCAGTCGACTTACAACCCGAGAAGCAACAACAGGGTGAACTCATCTGCTGGCAAGCCGGGCCATATACTTTATATGAAGGTGATTATTTTAAACTACAGCCAGATGACCTGGCGGACGTGAAAGCTGTCTATGATCGTGCTTCGTTGATTGCGTTACCGAAAGAAGGTGATGCTGGGCGTAAGGCCTATGTGCGCAAGATGAGAGAGCTGGTCGGTGATGATGTGAAAACACTACTGATTACACTGGACTATGATCAATCCGAGCTGGGTGGCCCACCTTACTCCGTTGGATATGAAGAAGCCGTCTGGCAATATTCCTTCGATCATATTATCGAATTTCTTGCGGAAGAAGATATCTTGCAGGAAGAGCCACATCTCAAGCAGCAAGGGCTGTCGAAATTAACGGAATGGGTGTATCTGATGACGCGCTACACGCCGATCTATGCAGACTTCACTGAAATCCCTCAGGACTTTTAACATACCTTTCAGCGTCATTAAGTTGTCATATTAACTCATTAAGCTGTTATTAAATCTATAGAGGTGGAAGTAATGCGCGTTGCAATTAATGGTTTTGGGCGTATGGGTAAGCTTGGTCTGCGAGCAGGCTGGGATAAACCGGATTACGAAATCGTACACATCAATGAGGTTTCAGCACCAGCAGCGACGTCGGCCCATTTGTTAAGCTTTGATTCGGTGCACGGTAAATGGAAAACATCAGTCGAGTCGGATGGGGGAAGTTTATCTATCGATGGTCAGCAGGTAACTTATAGTTCCGAATTAGACCCTGCCAACATGGCCTGGGGCGATATGGGGATTGATCTGGTTATTGACTGTACCGGTAAGTTCAAAACCGAAGAAGAGTTGCAGCCATACTTTGATCGTGGGGTGAAGAAAGTTCTGGTTTCAGCGCCAGTGCCCGATCCAGCAATCAATATCGTCTACGGCATTAATCATGATCAGTATGATCCAGAACAACATCAAATCATTACCGCCGCCTCATGTACGACAAATTGTCTGGCGCCGGTTATCAAAGTCATTCTGGATAATATTGGTATTCGTCATGCCTCGATGACGACCATTCATAACATTACTAATACGCAGACCATTATCGATAAAGGTCATAAAGACCTACGCCGGGCACGTGCATGCGGTAGTTCACTGATTCCGACATCAACCGGATCAGCTAAAGCGATTACCACTATATTTCCTGAGCTGGACGGAAAGATTAATGGTTTGGCAGTACGTGTGCCGCTTACCAACGCATCGTTAACGGATATTGTGATTGAGATGGAAAAGCCGATGGAAGCGAAAGCGGTGAATCAATTATTTGAGGCAGCGGCTGAAAATGAACTGGCTGGCATCCTCGGTTATGAAGAACGTCCTCTGGTATCCGTTGATTATACAGACGATCCACGCTCATCAATTATCGATGCAGCATCCACAATGGTCGTGAATGGCACGCAGCTTAAGGTACTGGCCTGGTACGATAATGAATGGGGTTATGTAAATCGCATGATGGAGCTGGCGGCTCATATCACACGACAGATATAGACGACTACTTTTCAGCGACGATGTAGGTGACCCAGCCTGGGTCCGCACTACCTTTGGTGACGATGGCAAATTCACCATTACCTTCACCGGTTTCTTCGTCAGCCTGTTCCCAGTGGATGGCGATGTTTTTAAAGCCTGCTTCTGTCAGCATTTCCCTGATTTCAGGTAATGTCCATAGACGCCACTTGTATGAGAAGGCTTTCTTGAGTTGAGATTTATCCGGAAATTTGAAGTGAATATTGCATTTCATTTCGCTACTGACCGGATCGAACTCAGCCTGGTGCCAGATGTAGGTAAAGCCATCAAGCTTACGCTTTTCTTTTATTTCTTTGGGCGCTTCATAGCCGCCATAGCAGTCGAGGAAAAACAGCCCGTCGTCATTCAGGACTTTATGCACGCGGTTGAAGTAAGCCTGAACGTTAGGACGCGTCAGTAAAATCCAGTAACTAAAGTTCATAGCTAATACAGCATCGACAGCGGGTGTCTGCGCATCCAGTACGTTCGCTTTTAATAAAGAGACACGATTCTGTTGTTCCTTGGTCAGCGATTTAACGTTGTTTTCACGTCCCCATTCCAGCACCTCCTCATCAAGGTCAACACCAAATGCCAGATGGCTCTTATCGCGTTTGATCCACTCGCACGCGGTGTAAGCTGTTCCGCAGAAGTCTTCACGCAATACTGTCGCTTTGCGACCGCGAATTTTTTCAAATTGCTCTTCGACAAAATCGATTTCCGCTTCAGGGCATTGCACGGCCTGCTGATACAGGTCATGACGATCAGCCATTTCCGCGAGAGTTAGCCCCTTATCTTTTTTTGCTGCTTTAGCCATAGGGTTAATTAACCAAATATTGCTTTAAGTATCAGGAAGAAAATAACGGCAAGAATACCGCCGGCAGGGAGCGTGATGATCCATGACATGAAAATGGTGTTAATCACGCGCAGATTCAGAGCGGCGATGCCACGAGCAAGGCCGACGCCAAGAACGGCGCCAACTAATGTATGAGTCGTGGAAATCGGTAAGCCGGTTCCTGAGGCGATAACAACGGTGCCTGCTGCTGCCAGAGTGGCTGCAAAACCACGGCTTGGTGTCAGGTCGGTAATGCCACCACCAACTGTTGCGATAACACGTTTACCGTACATGGCTAAACCGGCAACGATGCCGACACCACCGAGAAGTAATATCCAGATAGGCAGGGCTGATTTTTGAGCAACTTCACCACCGCTTTGTACAATGCTGACGACAGCGGCAATTGGGCCAACAGCATTTGCGACGTCGTTAGAGCCGTGGGCAAATGCCATGGCGCAGGCCGTTATCATCATTAAGACAGCGAATATTTTTTCAACACTGGTGAAGTGGAAATCCTTATCGGCAGTGGTATCGATCTTCATCGGGCGGATATACATCATGCTGATGAATGCAATGAGCGCACCAAATATGATGGCGTAAATAACACTTTCCGTTCCGCTCAAAGGCAGGCCAACATGCTTCAGGCCTTTTAATAAGGTAACCAGGCTAACGATAAATCCGACCAGGAAAATATAAAAAGGCGCATAACGTTTCGCATTCTTAAATGGATCATCGGTATCGATAATGAGTTTCTGAATGCTCATAAAAAGAGCAAAGGCGACCGAGCCAGCGAGTACTGGGGAAACAATCCAGCTCATGGCGATTGATCCCACTTTGCCCCAGTTGACGGAATCCACGCCAATACCGATAAGTGCAAAGCCGACAATGGCACCTACGATTGAGTGCGTTGTAGAGACAGGCCAGCCCGCACGTGTGGCAACTAGCAACCATGTGCCAGCCGCTAACAGTGAGGCCAGCATACCGAATACCAGTAATTCGGGCGTGTCTGAAATCGGTCCAACATCAATAATGCCTTTACGAATAGTCTTGGTAACTTCTCCACCGGCAAGGATGGCGCCTGCAAATTCGAAAATCGCAGCAATGATAATCGCCTGTTTAATGGTGATGGCTTTGGAGCCAACCGAAGTTGCCATCGCATTCGCAACGTCGTTAGCGCCGATACCCCATGCCATGAAGAGGCCGAAGAGAACCGCCAAGACGATAAAAATCGTTCCGTATTCCATGATGATTTAATCCTTAAATAACTTAGCTGGCTAACAGGAGTTCAAGGCGGCTGCCAACGCGTTGAGCGTAGTCACCGAGGTCTCCGGTCGCTTCAATAATTTTATAGGTGAACATCACGTCCACAGGAGGCAGGTCTTTTTCGATCACAAGTAATGCAGCCCGTATATCAACCTGAATGTCGTCTGTTTCAGACTCGATCTTTCCAAGTTTGCGCAACATTTTCTCAACGACGGAGAGTTCAGCGCCCTTAAAGCCTGTTTCTACGAGCTCATCGAGTTCATTAACGGTTTCAACGGCTTGGGCGCAGGCGGCGATGCTACGATCGACGAATTGCAGGAAAGGCGCTTGAAGCTGACTGGGGAAAGTCATTTTTCTGCCCAGAATAAGCCCAGAAATGTCTTTGGTTTTATTGGCGATTTTGTCCTGCATGGTCAGCATTTCCAGCAGATCACGCCGGGATACGGGGAGGAAAAGACCCTTAGGAAGATTCAGGCGAATCTCTTTTTTCATGTCATCTGCATCGCCTTCGAGATGAGAGATGTCCTTGCGGATAGCGGTTGCTGTATCCCAGTCTTCAGCAAAAACCGCCTCAAAATAAGGAGTTAGCTTTGAAACACACTCGTAAACCTTCTCGATATGTTGCTGGATTGGTCGTACCGGCGAGTTCCCGAAAATCTGGCTAATTGGGCTTTTCAGCACCATAGGCCTGTCCCCTTGTTGAGATTAGATTCCATTTTGGCGGATTGTATGGGGGTTGTCTGCGAAAGTGAAATAAAACCGAACACAAGTTTCATGGTTTTGTTGTCAAAGTGTCATCTTATTGTCACAAAACGCCCGTATCGTGCGCACCATTGAGAATGCATTCCATACTTTAACTATTAATTTCTCAGGAGTAATGAATGAATACCAAACAGGGTTTAATCACTGCAACAGCTCTGCTGACGGCTCTTGTAGCCGGTCAGGCGATAGCGCGTGATTATATAAGTATTGTGGGATCATCCACGGTCTATCCTTTTTCAACGACAGTTGCCGAGCAGTTCGGTAAATCATCGTCTTTTAAAACACCCAAAATTGAATCTACCGGTTCAGGTGGCGGTCTTAAACTATTTTGTTCCGGCTTCGGGCTTTCGCATCCGGATGTCACGAATGCATCACGTCGTATAAAAAAATCCGAGCAGGAAAAATGTGCGAAGAATGACGTGAAGGAAATTATCGAAATAAAGATTGGCTACGATGGAATAGCGATAGCTAACTCACGTAAGGCAAAGCCATTTAAACTATCTCGTAAAGAGCTATTTCTGGCATTGGCTAAAGATGTGCCTGACGCTAAAACGGGAAAACTGGTTGCCAATCCTTACCAGCGTTGGAATCAGATCAATCCGTCACTGCCAAATGCCAAAATTGAGGTGCTCGGTCCACCGCCAACATCAGGTACACGTGATGCGTTCACAGAGCTGGCGATGGGTGCTGGTGCCAAGGCTTTTGCTGATCTGAAAAAGCTTCGTGGTATGAAGGCAGATAAGGCTGAAGAAATTAAAACTATGATGCAAAAGCTAGGTCTACCATTGGCCGTGTACGATGCTATGCAGCAGAAGAAAGGTAAGGCGCCAAAAGGCAAAGATATATTCAAAGTGGTTTCTCACGCGGTTCGTGAGGATGGTGCTTATATTGAAGCAGGTGAGAACGATAACCTGATCGTGCAGAAACTGGTTTCTAATCCAAATGCGTTGGGTATTTTCGGCTTTAGTTTCCTGGATCAGAACAGCGATAGCGTGCAGGGTGCATTGATTGAAGGCGTGCCACCAGAGTTCGAAAGCATTGCCGATGGCTCTTATCCAATATCTCGTGGCTTGTTTTTCTATGTCAAGAAAGCCCACGTTGGTAAAGTTCCAGGAATTGCTGAATTTCTCAAGGAATTTACCAGCGAAAAGGCATGGGGTGATGAAGGTTATCTGACGGATAAGGGATTGATTCCGATGCCGGAGGATGAGCGTAAATCGTTTACCCAGGCAGCTAAAAATTTGAGCGCAATGGAAAGCCTGTAAACGGGTATTATTAACAAATGAAGATCAGGTGGGCGTCGTAAGGCGTCCACCTTTTTGTGTTTAAAGAATGATTGAATAGCAACTATGAGCTTACAGTTTGTCATCGTTACACTGGCCGTACTGAGCCTGATAAGTTATGTGATGGGGCGCCGTCGTGCATTACAGAGCACGGGTGGGTCGCTGATTAAATTACATTCGCTGCCTTCGTACTACGGCTACTACGCAGCTTTGTGGTGTGCGATTCCGGCGTTACTCGTGCTGGGGTTCTGGCTGCTGTTTGATGGCTGGGTCATTCAATACATTGTGACCACAGCGTTACCTGAAAAATACCCGGAATTACCTGACGAAGTGATTGTCGCTGCCGCCAGTGATATTAACAGCCTGATCAAGGGCGGTATTACTAAGCAGGATCCTGCGCCGTTTGTGCTGGAAGCCGTGGCATCTTATCAGCGGTTACAGGAAACCAGCTACAGTGCACTGATTGTTGTTGTTCTGAGTCTAACCGTGGCGGGTAGTGCCTTTTCTTTGTCACGTATACGCCAGAGCTTTCGCGCACGTAATGCGGTCGAGCAAATCATCATCTGGTTTCTGGTGGCCTGTTCCTCCATTGCGATTTTGACCACGCTTGGCATTTTGTTGTCCGTGTTATTCGAAGCGTTTCGATTCTTCCAGTTGATCTCGCCGATAGATTTTATGTTCGGTCTACAGTGGAGTCCGCAGACGGCGATTCGTGCTGACCAGGTCGGTTCAACAGGTGCCTTTGGTGCAGTGCCTCTGTTTGCAGGTACCATGCTGATTTCATTCATTGCCATGATGGTGGCGGCACCAATTGGACTGATGTCTGCGATTTATCTATCGGAATACGCGGACGATAAGTTTCGTGCCTATGTTAAACCGTTACTGGAAATTCTGGCGGGCATTCCAACCGTTGTATATGGTTTTTTTGCGGCCTTAACGGTAGCGCCATTTTTGCGGGAGACGGGATCGGTACTGGGGCTGGATGTTGCATCTGAATCCGCTTTAGCCGCTGGTTTGGTAATGGGTATTATGATCATTCCCTTTATTTCTTCGCTGTCTGATGACGTGATCAGCGCAGTGCCGCAATCATTGCGAGATGGTGCCTATGGTTTGGGGGCAACGCAGTCTGAAACGATTCGGCGTGTTGTTGTTCCAGCGGCACTACCCGGCATTGTTGGTGGTTTGTTACTGGGGGTCTCCAGAGCAATAGGTGAAACCATGATTGTTGTGATGGCGGCTGGATTGTCTGCCAATCTGACAGCGAACCCGCTGGATGCGGTGACGACTGTGACGGTACAGATTGTGACTCTTCTGGTCGGTGATCAGGAATTCGATAGTGCCAAGACGCTGGCTGCATTCGCACTTGGACTGATGCTGTTTATTACCACTCTGGCTTTGAATGTGATCGCGCTGCATGTCGTTAGAAAATACAGAGAGCAGTATGAGTAAGCAGGAGTCATCGATGCGTACAATTGATCAGGTACACAAGAGTCTCGGTAAGCGTTATGCAGCCGAGCGACGCTTCCGCATGATCGGCTTAATGGCGATCATGGCCGGCCTGTTATTTTTATTAGTGTTGTTCGTCAGTATTGTGGGTAAAGGTTATAGCGCTTTCACCCAAACCTATATGCAGCTGGAAGTTGAATTGACCGCTGACAAGATCGATCCGGAAGGTAAGGGCGATATCGAGGCGTTATCCAGTGGTGATTATGGTGGCATCGTTAAAGCGGCCATGCGTCAGCAATTCCCATGGGTTAAGAAGCGCAAACAAAAGCGTAAGTTATACAAGCTGGTGAGTAATGGCGCGACATATCAGTTACGCGAAGCAGTAATGAAAACGCCGTCATTGGTGGGCCAAACTATTACGTTATGGGTGCCGGTAGATGATGATGCCGATATGTTTTTTAAAGGTCATCTCACGGATGTTATCCGTACCGATCAAGCAACCTCGATCAAGTTGGAGCAAGAAGGCCGAGACTATAAATTGATCGGCGAGAATGCTGAGGTGTTTGCGGGTATTCGTCAGGCGGTTCAGGAAAATCTGTCGCGTCAGCTTGTGGTACAGGAAACGGAGCAAGCTTATTTGCTGAAAAAGCAGACCGAGATGAACGAACAAATGACGGAGCTGAAAACTGCGATAGAGGCAGCGCGAGAGGCCGGTAAGTTTCCTCAAGTTGAAGTGTTGCAGGCTCGGTATACTGAGATACAAGCCGAGTTGGATGATTTGCGGCAACGCATACAAGTCATCAATACTGATGTCGAACAAGCAAAGAAATTATTGGAGGACGTGGCGCTCTCAATTGATTTGCCCAGGGAGATGCCCAGCTATCTTGTTGCGATTAATGGTGGCTATCTCAAGTTGAAATCACTGAATGGTGCGACAGCTAAGGCAACGCCGTTGGTACCATTATCTAAATCTGCTGCATCTGCATCCACTGAATCGTCTGCGGGCTGGCAGTTAGTCGAATTGAAAACAGCTGAAAAAGATCGTCGTCTGGCTGATCCGCAAGCCGCCATCTTGTTAGCGCTGCAGGATCAGAGTCTCGTTAAGCAGCAATTTAATACAACGTTATTTACCGCAGGCGACTCGCGTGAGCCGGAGCTAGCTGGTATTGCCAGCGCACTGAAGGGTACGATGTATATGCTGATCGTGACCCTGTTGTTGTCGTTCCCGATTGGCGTGGCAACGGCGGTCTATCTGGAAGAATTCGCGCCACAGAATCGATGGACTGATTTTATTGAAGTAAATATCAATAATCTGGCGGCGGTGCCGTCAATTATTTTTGGTCTGCTTGGCCTGGCTATCTTTATTAATATTGGTGGATTGCCACGTTCAGCACCGCTGGTTGGTGGTCTGGTGCTAACGTTGATGACCCTGCCCACTATTATCATTGCCGGGCGAGCCGCATTGAAAGCCGTACCACCATCAATCCGAGAAGCGGCATTGGGAATTGGTGCATCGCGGGTGCAAATGGTGTTTTACCACGTATTGCCACTGGCTTTACCTGGTATGTTAACCGGCACGATTATTGGCATGGCGCAGGCGTTGGGTGAATCAGCGCCATTACTAATGATTGGTATGGTCGCGTTTATCGTCGATGTCCCACAGGGGTTTGTCGATCCAGCAACTGCGTTGCCAGTGCAAATTTATTTATGGGCAGATAGCCCAGAGCGTGCCTTTGTCGAAAGAACGTCAGCAGCCATTATGGTGTTGCTGGGTTTTCTCGTCATTATGAATGCGATTGCTGTGATTTTACGAAAGCGTTTTGAACGACGCTGGTAGGAAAACTGAATTAAACCTGAGTAAGAATTATGAGTGCAGAAGCAACCCAACTACGAGTTAAAGATATGCTAATCGATGAGGAAGAAGAGGTTCGCAGTCGAGACAATCGTGAAACTGTCGGTACGGTGACGGTTGATGATCCACGTATGAGTGCGCGAAATGTTGATGTGTATTACGACGATAAACATGCAATTCACAATGTGTCGCTGGATATCGCCAATAACGAAGTGCTGGCAATGATTGGTCCATCGGGCTGTGGCAAGTCCACATTTCTGCGTTGTCTAAATCGTATGAATGACACGATTCCATCGTGCCGAGTAGAGGGTGAAATAATCTTTGATGGTCAGGACATTAATAGCCCGGATGTTGATGTCGTTCCACTGCGGGCACAGGTCGGTATGGTTTTTCAGAAACCTAACCCATTCCCGAAAACAATTTACGAAAACATCGCCTTTGGCGCACGTATTCATGGGCTGGCGAAACACCGCTATGAGCTGGATGAAATTGTTGAAACCAGTCTGAGGCGCGCAGGACTATGGAGCGAAGTCAAAGATCGCCTTGAGCAACCGGGTACGGGTTTATCGGGTGGTCAGCAACAACGTTTATGTATTGCGCGTACCATTGCGGTGAGTCCGGAGGTGATTCTGATGGACGAACCTTGTTCTGCACTCGACCCTATCGCGACCGCGCGTATTGAAGAACTGATTGATGAGTTACGGGAACAATATGCTATTGCCATGGTGACACACTCCATGCAACAGGCCGCGAGGGTGTCACAACGTATCGCCTATTTTCATCTGGGTGACCTGATTGAAGTCGGCGATACCAAAACAGTATTTACGACGCCGCGACACCAGTTAACAGAAGATTACATTACCGGACGCATGGGATAACATAGGGGCATATTATGGCGACATTAGATCTCAATCATCATATTTCCGAGCAGTACAATAGTGAGCTGGAAGATGTTCGTAGCCAGGTGCTGGCCATGGGTGGTCTGGTAGAACAGCAGATTACAGATGCTCTCGAAGCATTAGAAAATATGGACGGTGAACTGGGTGAAAACGTGGTTTATACCGACCACAAATTTAACGCAATGGAAGTTAAGATCGACGAGCTGTGCACCTGGATTATTGCACGTCGTCAGCCGACTGCCAGTGACCTAAGGTTGCTGGTCGCCATCATCAAAGTGATTACTGATCTCGAACGGATTGGTGATGAAGCAGAAAAAATTGGTCACATGGCAAGTATGCTGGCGGAATCGAATACCAAACACCATATTCAGCATGATGAAATTCAGTTTATGGGGCAGGCCGTACGCCAAATGTTGCACGATGCACTGGATGCGTTCGCACGACTAAATGACACGGCGGCAGCAAAAATCGCGCATCGCGATGAAAAAGTAGATCGTCAGTATGAAAATGTTCTACGTAACGTTATGACTTACATGATGGAAGACCCGCGCACCATCACACAGAATATGAATGTGATCTGGGCTGCGCGTGCATTAGAGCGTATCGGTGACCACACGAAAAATATCTGTGAGTACATAATCTTTCTGGTGAAGGGTAAAGATGTTCGCCATATGGATTTATCCAGCGACGAAGAAAATGGTGAGGCGTCTTAGTTAGGAACCAACAATTTTCAGGTCTGGATTATCCGTTCCTGTAATTAAATGCTGCGGGAATTCGCAAATAAATTTACTGCCTTTGCCTTGTTTTGATTCAATTAATATCTGTCCATCATGTTGTTTCATGATTTGTTTGACGATGGCTAAGCCAAGTCCCGTACCGCCGGTATTTCGTGACCGGTCTATATCTACGCGGTAAAAACGTTCGGTTAGTCTGGATAGATGTTCCTGCGCGATACCGGGGCCGTTGTCTTCGACAATATATCGTGCGCCCTGTTTATATCGTTGCCAGCTGACTTTTATCTTGCTATCCGTTGGTGTGTAGCGCAGTGCGTTATTTACCAGGTTGGAAAATACGCTATAGAGTTCGGTTTCATTGGCAACCAGATTGAGTGTTGGGTCGATGTCCATTTCGATATCGTGTGTCCAGCTACCGAGGGCCTGTGCTTCGCTCTGCAGACTGTCGAGCATGGGTCTTATCTGTACTGGTTTGCGGTTACGTTCCAGGTGTTTCTGTAAACTTTCCAGGCGCGTCAGGTGTAACATATCTTTGATGATGGATTCCATTCGATGCGCCTGATTGAGCATCGCGCTTATGATGTTCTGACCGTCTTTGATTTTTAAATCATGAATGGACTCCAGATAGCCAGTAATAACAGTGAGCGGGGTTCGTAATTCGTGTGACGTGCTGGCTATAAATTCCTGGCGCATGTTTTCCAGATTGGTGAGTTTGGTGATATCTCTAATGACCATCAGTCGTGAGTTATCACCGTAAGGAACAATACGAATGCGTACATGAATGGCTTCATTGATGGGTGATGGAATCTCGATGGGGAAATTAAAATCTTCGCGCATCACGTAGCGCATAAAATCTGGGTGGCGTATCAGGTTGCTGATATTTTGCCCAACATCTTTATTGCTCTTCAGGCCAATCAGCTTTTTAGCGGCTTTATTTAACCACTCGACTTCATTGCGCTGATTGAGCATGATGACGGCATCAGGCATAGCTCGCGTTGAGTCCTGGAAGCGTTTAATGATACGCCCCAGGTTCTGGGTTTTCTCAAGATGGCGTTTTTGCAGATAAAAGGTGCGATGGTGTAAATCATCGATGACACCGAAGTCCTGGTTGTGTTCTTTCAGTCGGCCACCTCGACCGAGCCAGTCGCTGTATTTTCGTAGCTGCTGGTACAGGCGGAACATGCCAATAAAGAGCCCCAGAGCAATGCCAGCAAAGGCGTTGCCTAAGCTGTAGACGAGAGCGCCGAAGACGACGACCAGCAACGCGTTGGTGATGAACTCATTGAACCAGGGTTTGTCCATGGTTGGATTTTACTGCGGTTTGTACCGCTATTAATAGCCCTGTCAGTCTTTATCCGAGAAACGGTAGCCTGCACCACGGACGGTCTGGATGTAGTGCTCGATCTGATATTCCTGAAGAATTTTACGCAGGCGGCGAATATGTACGTCGACGGTACGCTCTTCGATGTACGTAGTTTCACCCCACACGTAATCGAGCAATTGGGCGCGGCTGTAGACGCGATCGATGTGTGACAGGAAAAACTTTAGTAGACGGTATTCAGTTGGTCCGATCTGTATTTCATTGTCGTTTGCGGTGACGCGGTGGCTTTGAGGGTCAAGTGAAATGGGGGGAAGTGTCAAAAGATCTTCCGTAGAGCTGCTGCTACGTTTGAGGACGGCCTTGATGCGCGCGATCAGTTCTCTAGTTGAGAAGGGCTTACTGATGTAGTCATCACAGCCTGAGTCGAAGCCTTTGAGTTTGTCGGTTTCTTCGGTTTTTGCTGTCAGCATAATGATAGGGATATCTTTATAAATATCTCGTGATTGCAGCTTGCGTGCAAATTCGAGACCGCTAACCCTGGGCATCATGACGTCGAGAAGTATGAGGTCAGGTCGTTGCTCGGCAATATCGTTCACCGCAGCCTCGGCATCTTCGGCCTGACGGCAGGTGTATTGCGCTTGCTGCAAAGCAAAGCACACCATGTCCCTGATGGGTTGTTCGTCATCCACAATGAGAATGGTCTGGCTCATATCACTAGAGTAACAGTTTGAGATCAGCATATTGCAACGTAGAAATATGACAGGGGTATGACGGTTGCGTAAAAGTTCGTCTTTGGGGCTAGATAAAATGCTAGTACCCATATCATCTCAGGGGGTATTAGTTAAAGTGATCAAAAGTTTAGAGAAATTTCCTAGATTCAATTGACAGCACTATCAGTATGCTGGAGAATTGTCGGGATGCGCTGCATGGAGGGGTTCCCGAGTGGCCAAAGGGGGCAGACTGTAAATCTGCTGGCTCCGCCTTCGGTGGTTCGAATCCACCCCCCTCCACCATTTATACGCTGGTTGTTGGAACAATTAGCGATTGAGCTGGGCATTGGATGCCGGGATGTAACCCAGGTATCAGCAAAGCGGGTGTAGTTCAATGGTAGAACTTCAGCCTTCCAAGCTGACTATGAGGGTTCGATTCCCTTCACCCGCTCCAGATGCAAAAAGGCAAGCCTCAGGCGACTGTGGCTTGCCTTTTACATCTTAGGCTCATATAGCTCAGATGGTAGAGCACTCCCTTGGTAAGGGAGAGGTCTCCGGTTCAATTCCGGATATGAGCTCCAAATATGTGTTTTTAAGATTTTAGTTTGACGATTTTTGCTTATTGGTTTGAATAGATAGATTTGACTAAGGGAGTCATTGCGATGTCTAAAGAGAAATTTGAACGTACGAAGCCGCATGTAAATGTGGGCACAATTGGTCACGTAGACCATGGAAAGACGACATTAACGGCTGCGATCACAACGCATCAGGCGTCAAAGTTTGGTGGTGAGAAAAAGGCGTATGATCAGATTGATAACGCACCCGAAGAGCGTGAGCGCGGTATTACGATCGCAACAGCGCACGTAGAGTATGAGTCAGAAAATCGTCACTACGCACACGTTGACTGCCCAGGACACGCTGACTACGTTAAGAACATGATTACGGGTGCTGCCCAGATGGACGGCGCTATTCTGGTATGTTCAGCAGCTGATGGCCCCATGCCTCAGACACGTGAGCACATCCTGCTGTCACGTCAGGTAGGCGTTCCATACATCATCGTATACATGAATAAAGCCGACCAGGTTGATGACGAAGAGCTGATCGAGCTGGTTGAAATGGAAATTCGTGAGCTGCTAGACAGCTACGACTTCCCAGGAGACGACACGCCAATCGTAGTGGGTTCAGCACTGAAAGCACTGGAAGGTGATGACTCAGAAATTGGTACACAGTCTATCGATAAGCTGGTTGAAGCATTAGACACCTACATCCCAACGCCAGAGCGTGATGTGGATCAGGCTTTCTTAATGCCAATCGAAGACGTCTTCTCAATCTCAGGTCGCGGTACTGTTGTGACTGGCCGTATCGAGAGCGGCGTGATCAACGTAGGCGACGAGATCGAAATCGTTGGAATTAAAGATACAGAGACAACCACGTGTACGGGTGTTGAGATGTTCCGCAAGCTGCTCGATCGCGGTGAAGCAGGTGAGAACGTTGGTGTTCTGTTACGTGGTACCAAGCGTGAAGACGTGGATCGTGGTCAGGTGCTGGCCAAGCCGGGATCAATTACACCTCATACGAAGTTTGAAGCAGAAGTGTACATCCTGAACAAGGAAGAAGGTGGACGTCATACGCCATTCTTCAACGGCTATCGCCCACAGTTTTACTTCCGTACTACGGACGTAACCGGTGCATGTGATCTGCCAGAAGGTACTGAGATGGTTATGCCGGGTGACAACGTGCAGATGACTGTATCGTTGATTGCACCAATTGCGATGACAGAAGGTTTACGTTTTGCGATTCGTGAAGGTGGCCGTACAGTTGGCGCCGGTGTTGTTGCAAAAATTATTGAGTAATTTGGGAATTAGGTAGAACGAGCGTTAGTTCGTAATCTGATCGAAGGCTTTATATATAGGCCAGTGGCTCAATTGGTAGAGCAGCGGTCTCCAAAACCGCAGGTTGGGGGTTCGAGTCCCTCCTGGCCTGCCACTCTTTAAATTACTCGTTAATTTAAAGCGTAGTAGGTTGTAGCCTTCGATGGATTGTTCGTCCTGATCCAGATGTCCGGGAAACTATGAGTACAAATAATCCAGCGCAAACAACAGTGGCCGACAAGGCCTTGATGCTTGTTGCTATTTCCATATTGGTCGGCGCGATATTCGGCTACTACCACTTTGCGGATAGCTCTCAGCTATTTCGTGTGCTTGGTGTGGTTGGTGCTGTGATCGTTGCTTTGCTGATAGCCTCTCAGACAGTTGTGGGGCGTGGCGCTATCTCCTTTATGGGGGATGCTCGTATGGAAACCCGGAAAGTGGTCTGGCCGACCAAGCAGGAAACAATTCAGGTCACTATGGTGGTGATTTTTGTTGTGATCCTTGTTGGCCTGATTCTATGGGGTCTGGATTCACTCCTGGGGTGGGCGATTGGTGCCCTGCTGGGAACATAAACGGGTTTATTGGGGTAATTTATGTCAATGCGTTGGTATGTTGTTCATGCCTATTCAGGCTTTGAGGCTCATGTTCAGAAGGCCTTAAAGGAGCGTATTGAGCGTGCGGGTCTGGATGATCTGTTCGGCGAGATTCTTGTGCCAACCGAAGAAGTGGTTGAGATGCGCGATGGTCAGCAGCGTAAGAGCGAGCGTAAGTTTTTTCCGGGTTATGTGCTCGTGCAAATGGATATGGCAGACGAAGCTTGGCATCTGGTGAAAGACTGCCCGAAGGTGATGGGCTTTATCGGTGGTACATCGGATCGTCCGGCTCCAATTACGGATAAGGAAGCTGAATCGATTCTTGATCGTGTTCAGGAAGGCGTGGATAAGCCGAAGCCAAAAGTGCTATTCGAGGCTGGCGAAGTCGTTCGTGTTGTCGACGGGCCGTTCAATGACTTTAACGGCGTTGTAGAAGAAGTTGATTACGACAAGAACAGGCTGCGTGTTGCGGTACTGATCTTTGGTCGTGAAACGCCTGTTGACCTCGAGTTTGGTCAGGTAGAAAAAGGTTAGAATTTTTAAACGCAGGCTACGGCCTGCATGAACTGGGGAGCTAAAGCTCGACTTTAGCGTTTGCACCCGCGGAGTAAGAAATGGCTAAGAAAATTGAGTCGTATATCAAGCTGCAAGTGCCAGCTAATGAGGCGAACCCTTCGCCACCTGTAGGCCCTGCTTTGGGGCAGCATGGTGTGAATATCATGGAATTCTGTAAAGCATTCAATGCTAAGACGCAGAGTCTGGAAAAGGGTATGCCCGTTCCTGTTGTGATCACGGTTTATAGCGATCGTAGCTTTACGTTTATCACTAAGACGCCGCCTGCTTCTGTTTTGTTAAAGAAAGCTGCCGGTTTGCAAAGTGGTAGCCCAACACCCAATACCAAGAAGGTTGGTAAGGTGACACGCGAGCAGCTGGAAGAAATCGCCAAGGCTAAAGAGCCTGATTTAACCGCGGCTTCCATGGATGCGGCGGTTCGTACGATCGCTGGTAGTGCACGTAGCATGGGTATTGAGACGGAGGGCGTTGAATAATGGCTAAGTTAACGAAACGTACTAAGGCGTGGGCTGACAAGGTTGACGTCGATAAGCAATACGAAATTGATGAAGCGCTGGCTTTAATTAAAGATTGTGCTTCTGCAAAGTTTTCAGAAACTGTAGACGTCAGTATCCGCCTGGGTATCGATCCTCGTAAATCTGATCAGGTTGTTCGTGGTTCGTCTGTCTTGCCAAACGGAACAGGTAAAACGGTTCGCGTTGCAGTATTTGCTCAGGGTGAAGCTGCAGAAGCAGCGAAGGCTGCGGGTGCAGATGCGGTTGGCATGGAAGATCTGGCAGAGGCGATGCAGAAAGGCGATATGGATTATGGTGTTGTGATTGCGGCGCCAGATGCGATGCGCATTGTTGGTCAGCTGGGCCGAGTGCTTGGACCTCGTGGTCTGATGCCTAACCCTAAGGTCGGTACTGTGACACCTGATACGGCTACAGCTGTTAAGAACGCGAAAGGTGGTCAGGTTCGTTTCCGTGCTGATAAGGCGGCAAATGTTCACTGCACAATCGGTAAGGCTGACTTTGATGTTAAAGCTTTGCGTGAAAACCTGGAATTCCTGATTGCAGATTTGAAGAAGCTGAAGCCAGCTTCTGCGAAAGGTGTTTATTTTAAGAAAATGTCCGTGTCCTCAACAATGGGGCCCGGCGTAGCAGTTGATCACACACCTTTGGTGTAGTGATCCTGTAAGAGCTTTGGGGTGCTGATCGGTTTTATTGGTTAGCGGCCGTCAAAGACCGTAGGTGTGAGATGTTGTTGATCTCACTTAATTTCCTGCGTAGATGGTGTCGCCTGAAGGTTGTTTCCTAGGAATCAGCTTGGGCTTCACTTAGGTGGTGATGAACAGGATGTTTGTCACTGTGTATCAAGGAAGAAGTAGCGATGTAAGGACGAAAGTCTTTACTGAAGAGAGGTGTTATGAGCCTGAGTTTTGATCAAAAACAGGTAGTCGTCTCTGAAGTGCGCGAAATTGCTTCGTCTGCACATTCTGCTGTTGCGGCAGAGTATACAGGCGTCACTGTGGAAGCGATGACTGATTTACGTGTTAAAGCGCGTAATGACGGCGTTGTTCTGCGTGTGGTGAAGAATTCACTAGCAAAGCGTGCATTTGAAGATACCGATTTTGCCTGTATGAACGAAGGGTTGACTGGACCGCTTGTGCTTGCATTTTCTGTTGAAGATCCAGGTGGCGCTGCACGCGTCATGGGTGATTTTGCGAAAGAGAATGACAAACTGGTTATTAAGCTTGTCTCCATCGGAGGTGAGTTATATGACGCCAGCGAAGTTAAGCGTCTCGCTAGTCTGCCTACCAAGGATCAGGCGATCAGTATGCTGATGTCTGTCATGAAAGCGCCTGTTGGCAAGCTTGCTCGTACTATGAATGAAGTACCGGGTAAGTTAGTCCGCACAGTTGCTGCTGTTCGTGATCAGAAAGAAGCAGCCTAATCCAGGTTTTAATTTTTAGTTTATTTATTTAGGAGATAATCATGGCTATGTCCCAGGAAGATATCTTAGAAGCGATTTCAAACATGTCAGTAATGGAAGTTGTTGACCTGATCGCTGCAATGGAAGAGAAGTTTGGTGTAACTGCTGCTGCGGCTGTTGCTGCTGCGCCTGCTGCTGGTGGTGACGCTGGTGGTGCTGCTGCTGAAGAGCAGACAGAGTTCGACGTTGTAATGACTGGTTTTGGTGATAATAAAGTTGCTGTAATTAAAGCAGTACGCGGTATCACTGGCTTAGGTCTGAAAGAAGCTAAGGCGATGGTTGAAAGCGCGCCTGCTTCTGTTAAGGAAGGCGTTGAGAAGGCTGAAGCAGAAGACGTTAAGAAGCAGCTTGAAGAGGCTGGTGCTAGCGTCGAGCTCAAGTAATTATTGAGTTGAGTTAATACGGGATACGGTCGGTCGCCCTGGTGGCGGCCGGCCTTTTCCTGTTTGTGTTGTTTGTACGGCAGATGTTGCAACTGCCGTTATCGTTCGACAAAGGATGCTGGTAGCGCAGTATCCGTAAGACACGGGGTGTCGTGATGGCTTATAGCTTTACTGAAAAGAAACGTATTCGTAAGGACTTTGGTAAGCGTCCTAAAGTAATGGACGTACCTTATCTACTGGCTACGCAGGTTAATTCCTATCGCCAGTTTTTACAGACCGGTGTGAAAGAAGGTGATCGCGAAACCGTTGGTTTGCATGCTGCTTTCAATACCGTATTCCCTATTGTTAGCTTTTCAGGGAGTGCTGCGCTGGAATATGTTAGCTATCGCCTCGGGCCACCGGCGTTCGATGTTAAGGAATGTCAGTTACGTGGTATGACCTATGCTGCGCCGCTACGCGTTAAGGTTCGCCTCGTTATATATGATAAAGATGCTTCAGGCAGCAAAAAGCCTGTAAAAGATATTAAAGAGCAGGAAGTTTACATGGGTGAACTTCCGCTTATGACGGATACTGGAACATTCGTCATTAACGGTACTGAGCGAGTTATTGTTTCTCAGTTGCACCGTTCTCCGGGTGTGTTCTTCGATCACGATAAAGGTAAGTCGCACTCTTCCGGTAAATTGCTTTATAACGCACGTGTGATTCCATATCGTGGTTCATGGCTGGATTTCGAATTTGATGTGAAAGATGCGGTCTTCGTCCGTATTGACCGTCGTCGTAAGTTACCAGCATCTATCCTGTTGCGTGCTCTTGGTTACGATAATGAGCAGATGCTCGATATGTTCTTCGACACCGAGAATTTCACTTTAGGTAAGGAAGAAGCAGAGATGGACCTGATTCCATCACGTCTACGTGGTGAAACTGCTGTCTTTGATATTAAGATCAAAAAGAAGGTTCTGGTTGAAGAAGGTAAGCGTGTTACTGCTCGTCATGTAAAAGAGCTGGAAAAAGCCGGTATCGAGAAGCTGTCCGTACCTTTTGAGTTTCTGCATGGCAAACGTTTGGCAAAGAACCTGATTGATACTGAAACGGGTGAGGTTATCGCTAGTGCTAACGAAGAAATCACAGAAGAGCTGCTAACAACGTTTACAGAACATGGTGTTGGTGAGCTTGAAACCATTTACACCAATGATCTGAATTGTGGTCCTTATATTTCGAATGCACTGGCTATCGATACAACAACGACTGACCTTGAAGCGTTGGTTGAAATTTATCGCATGATGCGTCCAGGTGAGCCGCCAACGAAGGAGTCTGCTACTAACCTGTTTAATAATCTGTTCTTCGCAGCCGAGCGTTATGATCTGTCAGCTGTAGGCCGTATGAAGTTCAACCGCCGCATGGGTCGTGATGAAATTACCGGTGCAGGCACATTGTCGAACGAAGATATTGTTGCTGTTCTAAAAACACTGATCGATATTCGTAACGGTAAAGGCGTTGTTGATGATATCGATCATCTTGGCAACCGTCGTATCCGTAGTGTTGGTGAAATGGCAGAGAACACATTCCGTGTTGGTCTGGTTCGTGTTGAGCGTGCGGTTAAAGAGCGCCTGGCTCTGGCAGAGTCTGAAGGTTTGATGCCTCAGGATCTGATTAATGCCAAGCCTGTTGTTGCTGCGGTTAAAGAATTCTTTGGTTCATCTCAGTTGTCTCAGTTCATGGATCAGAACAATCCATTGTCTGAGATTACGCATAAGCGTCGTGTTTCTGCGTTAGGCCCAGGTGGTTTGACACGTGAACGTGCAGGTTTTGAAGTTCGTGACGTGCACCCAACTCACTATGGTCGTGTATGTCCGATTGAGACACCGGAAGGTCCAAACATTGGTCTGATTAACTCGCTGGCTGTATACGCGCGTACCAATGAATACGGTTTTCTGGAAACACCGTATCGCGTTGTAACAGATGGTAAGCCGACTCAGGAAGTTCATTACCTGTCTGCAATTGAAGAAAGTGAATATGTCATTGCGCAGGCGAATTCGAACTTAGATAAAAATGGCAATCTGGAGCAGGGTTTAATCTCCTGCCGCCATAAAAATGAATTTACGCTGTCGACTGCGGATCAAGTCCAATACATGGACGTTTCTCCTCGACAGATCGTATCGGTTGCGGCTTCCATGATCCCATTCCTGGAGCACGATGATGCGAACCGTGCTTTGATGGGTTCAAACATGCAACGTCAGGCAGTGCCTACACTGCGTGCGGATAAGCCGTTAGTTGGTACTGGCATGGAGCGTACCGTTGCTTCTGACTCGGGTGTGGCCGTCGTTGCTAAGCGTGGTGGAATCATTGATTCTGTTGACGCGGGTCGTATTGTGGTTCGTGCTAATGACGAAGAAACGATTGCTGGCGAGTCTGGTGTTGATATTTACAACATGCGTAAGTACACGCGTTCTAACCAGAACACATGTATTAATCAGCGTCCTCTGGTTCGTCCTGGTGACACCATTAGTAAGGATGACGTGCTGGCTGATGGTCCATCGACCGATCTGGGTGAGCTAGCGCTTGGTCAGAACATGATGGTGGCATTCATGCCATGGAATGGATACAACTTCGAAGACTCTATTTTGATTTCTGAGAAGCTGGTTCGTGAAGATCGTTTCACAACAATTCACATTGAAGAGATGACCTGTATCGCACGTGATACCAAACTGGGTTCTGAAGAAGTAACGGCAGATATTCCAAACGTTGGTGAAGGTGCGCTTTCCAAGCTTGATGAAGCTGGTGTGGTTTATATCGGTGCTGAAGTGAAGCCGGGCGATATTCTGGTTGGTAAGGTGACGCCAAAAGGTGAAACTCAGCTGACACCAGAAGAAAAGCTACTGCGTGCGATCTTCGGTGAAAAAGCATCTGACGTTAAAGATTCTTCTCTGCGCGTACCCCCAGGTATGGATGGTGTTGTTATCGACGTACAGGTGTTCACACGTGATGGTGTTGATAAAGACAGTCGTGCACTGGAAATTGAACAGTCGGCGCTGGATCAGGTTCGTAAAGACCTCGGTGACCAGCAGCGTATTCTGGAAGAAGACGTCTTCCAGCGTATGGAAAAACTGTTGCTAGGAAAGATTGCTGATTCTGGTCCAAAGGGCGTTAAAGCTGGCGCCAAGATTACCAAGGACATGCTGACTGAAATCTCTCGTGAGAAATGGTTTGAGATTAGTCTGAAAAATGAAGAAGCCAATCGTCAGGCAGAAGCAATGTCAGAACAGCTTAAGACACTGCATAAGCACTTTGATGAATACTACGAAGAGAAGCGTGGCAAGATCACTTCAGGCGATGACCTGGCGCCAGGTGTGCTTAAGATGGTTAAGGTCTATATGGCGGTTAAACGTCGTATTCAGCCGGGCGACAAGATGGCAGGACGTCATGGTAACAAGGGTGTTATCTCAATGATTGTTGCTGAAGAGGATATGCCTTATCTGGATAACGGCACACCCGTTGATGTCGTTTTAAATCCACTGGGTGTACCGTCTCGTATGAACGTCGGGCAGGTGTTAGAAACTCACCTGGGCTGGGCAGCGCGTGGTGTTGGTCTGCGTATCGGCGAAATGCTGGATAAGCAGGCAAAAGCCAATGATGTACGTAAATTCCTGGATAAGGTCTACAACACGACGGGTGGTAAGTCTGAAGATCTGGATTCATTCGATGATGATCAGATTATGGAGCTGGCAGGTAACTTGCGCGGTGGTGTACCAATGGCGACGCCAGTGTTTGACGGCGCGAGTGAAGAGGAAATCGGCAAAATGTTTGATCTCGCTGGTTATGATCGTTCGGGTAAGAGCACATTGTACGATGGGCGTACTGGCGAGAAGTTTGATCGCCAGGTGACTGTTGGTTACATGTACATGCTGAAACTGAATCATCTGGTTGATGACAAGATGCACGCTCGTTCAACGGGCCCATACAGTCTGGTTACACAGCAGCCGCTGGGTGGTAAAGCGCAGTTTGGTGGTCAGCGTTTTGGTGAGATGGAAGTATGGGCGCTGGAAGCTTACGGTGCTGCTTACACCTTGCAGGAAATGCTTACTGTTAAGTCGGATGACGTTAATGGCCGTAATCGTATGTATAAGAACATCGTTGATGGCGATCATCGTATCGAGGCAGGTATGCCTGAATCGTTCAATGTACTGCTGAAGGAGATTCGTTCTCTTGGCATGAACATTGAACTGGAAACTGACGAATAAGGGGAAGGTAAAGATCATGAAAGATTTATTAAATTTTCTGAAAGTACAGGCCCCTGATGACGATTTTGATGCGATTCGCATCGGTCTGGCATCGCCTGAAATGGTTCGTTCCTGGTCGTTTGGCGAGGTGCGTAAACCTGAAACGATTAACTATCGTACATTCAAGCCAGAGCGCGACGGTCTGTTCTGCGCCAAAATTTTTGGCCCGGTAAAAGACTACGAATGTCTGTGTGGTAAATACAAGCGTCTCAAGCACCGCGGTGTGGTTTGTGAAAAGTGTGGTGTTGAAGTTACGCTGGCTAAAGCGCGTCGTGAGCGTATGGGTCACATTGAGTTGGCTAGCCCGGTTGCTCATATCTGGTTCCTGAAATCATTGCCTTCACGTATTGGTTTGCTGCTTGATATGACGCTGCGTGAAATTGAACGCGTACTGTACTTCGAAGCATTTGTTGTTATCGAGCCTGGTATGACGTCACTGGAGCGCGGCCAGTTATTAAATGATGAGACCTATCTGGAAGCCGTAGAAGAATACGGCGATGAGTTTGAAGCTATGATGGGCGCTGAAGCAGTTTATGAAATGCTCAAGTCTATTGACCTGAAAGAGCAAATCGAAACACTGCGTGAAGAAATTGGTGCGACCAAATCTGAGACGAAGCTAAAGCGTTTAGGTAAACGCCTGAAACTAGCTGAGTCTTTCCTGCAGTCTGGTAACAAACCAGAGCACATGATCATGACAGTGCTGCCTGTGTTACCACCGGATCTGCGTCCTCTGGTGCCTCTGGATGGTGGTCGTTTTGCAACTTCTGATCTGAATGATTTATATCGCCGTGTTATTAACCGTAATAATCGTCTGAAGCGTCTGCTAGAGCTGAATGCGCCAGATATTATCGTACGTAATGAAAAGCGTATGTTGCAGGAGTCAGTTGATGCGTTGATGGATAACGGTCGTCGTGGTCGTGCGATTACCGGTACTAACAAGCGTCAGCTGAAGTCGCTGGCGGACATGATTAAAGGTAAGCAGGGTCGTTTCCGTCAGAACCTGCTCGGTAAGCGTGTTGACTACTCTGGACGTTCAGTCATCGTGGTTGGCCCGACGCTGAAGCTGCATCAGTGTGGTCTGCCTAAGAAAATGGCGCTGGAATTATTCAAGCCGTTTATCTTCTCCAAGCTGCAACGCCGTGGCCTTGCTACAACGATTAAAGCAGCTAAGAAACTGGTTGAAAAAGAAGGTGCGGAAGTCTGGGATATCCTTGAAGAGGTTATTCGTGAACATCCCATCATGCTTAACCGTGCACCAACACTGCACCGTCTGGGTATTCAGGCGTTCGAACCCGTACTGGTAGAAGGTAAGGCGATTCGTCTGCACCCTCTAGTATGTACCGCGTTCAATGCTGACTTTGACGGTGACCAGATGGCAGTTCACGTGCCACTGTCTATCGAGGCACAGCTGGAAGCACGTGCTCTGATGATGTCATCAAATAATATTCTTTCGCCAGCGAATGGTGAGCCAATCATCGTGCCTTCCCAGGACGTTGTACTGGGTCTGTACTTTATGACTCGTGAGCGTATAAATGGCAAAGGCGAAGGTATGATTTTCGCAGACATGAAAGAGGTTCATCGTGCCTATGAAAATGGCGCGGTTGAGTTGCAGGCGCGTATTAAGGTGCGTATTGATGACTCTGAAAGAATGGAAGAGGGTGACGTTGAGCATAAAACTCATATCGTGGATACTACGGTCGGTCGTTCACTATTGACTGAGATTCAGCCTGTCGGTCTGCCGTTCGAATTATTTAACAAAACACTTAGTAAGAAAGCGATCTCAGGTTTGATTAACCAGTGCTATCGACGGCTGGGTCTGAAAGACACTGTAATTTTCGCAGATAAGTTGATGTATACCGGTTACCGTTATGCAACAAAAGCCGGCGTTACGATTGGCATTGAAGATCTGGTTATCCCTGATGATAAAGCCAAGATTCTGGCGAGTGCCGAGAAAGAAGTTAAAGAGATTCAGGATCAATATGCCAATGGTCTTGTGACCAATGGTGAGCGTTACAACAAAGTTGTTGATATCTGGTCGCACACTTCTGATCAGGTTGCCAAGGCGATGATGCAGGGTATTGGTAAAGAAACTGTTGAAGATGCTGATGGTAATATGGTCGAGCAGGATTCGTTCAACTCTATATATATTATGGCTGACTCGGGTGCTCGTGGTTCCGCAGCACAGATCAGACAGCTGGCCGGTATGCGTGGTCTGATGGCTAAGCCAGACGGCTCGATCATTGAAACTCCAATCACAGCCAACTTCCGTGAGGGTTTAGACGTATTGCAGTACTTCATCTCGACTCACGGTGCTCGTAAAGGTCTGGCGGATACCGCACTGAAAACTGCGAACTCAGGTTATCTGACGCGTCGTCTGGTTGACGTTGCGCAGGATATGGTTGTTGTGACTGAAGACTGTGGTACTGATCAAGGGTTGATGATGACGCCAATCATTGAAGGTGGTGATGTTGTTGAGCCATTGCGTGATCGTGTTCTTGGTCGCGTCGTTGCACGTGACATTGTCAAGCCGGGTACAGATGACGTATTGGCTGAGGCTGGCACATTGCTAGATGAAAAAATAGTAGATAACCTGGAAGCCAATAGTGTGGACGAAGTTCTGGTTCGTTCCCCTATTACCTGTGACACACGTTACGGCGTTTGCTCTAAATGTTATGGACGTGATCTGGCTCGTGGTCATCTGGTTAATAACGGCGAAGCCGTTGGTGTAATCGCAGCACAATCTATTGGTGAGCCGGGTACACAGCTGACAATGCGTACCTTCCACATCGGTGGTGCGGCTTCTCGTGCAGCTTCCGTGAACAGAATTGAAATTAAATCGTCGGGCTCTGCGCACCTGCATAATATCAAGCTGGTGAAGCAGGCCAAGACAGGTCACTCGGTTGCGGTTTCTCGTTCTGGTGAATTATCAGTCATGGATGAGCATGGTCGTGATCGTGAGCGTTATAAGGTGCCTTACGGTGCGGTCATTACAATTGAAGATGGTGATAAGGTTGAAGCAGGTCAGGTTCTGGCAACGTGGGATCCTCATACGCACCCAGTTGTAACAGAGGTGGCAGGTGTTATTAAGTTTACCGACTTCCTTGATGGTGTAACCGTTCAAAGTGAAACTGATGCAGTAACTGGTTTGTCTAGTCAGGTTGTTACCGACCCGAAACAGCGTGGTTCGGTTGGTAAAGATATGAAGCCAATGGTTAAGCTAGTTGATAGCGAAGGTAATGATGTGAATATCGCGGGAACTGAAATTCCAGCGCAGTATTCATTGCCAGCTGGTGCGATTGTTAACCTGCAGGATGGATCAGACGTAGAGGTTGGTGACGTTCTGGCTCGTATTCCTCAGGAATCTTCCAAGACTCGTGATATCACGGGTGGTCTGCCGCGTGTTGCTGATCTATTTGAAGCTCGTAAGCCGAAAGAGCCTGCGGTTCTGGCTGCTGCAACGGGTACGGTTGGATTTGGTAAAGAAACTAAAGGTAAGCAGCGACTGGTTATTACCGATGCGAATGGTGAGACAACAGAAGAGCTGATTCCAAAATGGCGCCACGTTTCAGTGTTCGAAGGTGAACATATTGAAAAGGGCGAAGTTGTGGTTGAAGGCGAATACAGTCCGCATGATATTTTGCGTCTGAAGAGTGTTTCTGACCTGGCCGCCTATATCGTAAAAGAAATTCAGGACGTATATCGTCTGCAGGGCGTAGGTATTAACGATAAGCACATCGAGGTGATTACTCGCCAGATGCTGCGTAAAGTTGAGATTACTGAGCCGGGCGATACAAAATTCCTGCGTGGTGAGCAAGTTGAGTACTCCCGTATTCTGGAAGAAAATGAGTCGCTTGCTGAAGATAGGCGTCCAGCGACTTATGAGCGTATTCTGCTCGGTATCACGAAGGCGTCTCTGGCGACTGAGTCGTTTATTTCGGCGGCATCTTTCCAGGAGACGACACGTGTTTTAACTGAAGCATCAGTACGTGGTATGCGTGACGATCTTCGCGGTCTGAAAGAGAACGTCATTGTGGGTCGACTGATTCCTGCGGGAACCGGTATGGCATTCCATAAAGAGCGTCGCGAGCGTCGTGCTGCTGAGCAGGCTGAAAAAGAGGCGCAAAGCGCCGCTGCCCTGATGGCAGAAGTGGAATCTTCGGATACCGAAACTGAGGAGTCTGCTGACGCAAGCTAATTCGACTTTAAAATCGAATTAATCGCTGTATTGAGCCATCTCCGAGATATCGGAGATGGCTTTTTTATAACCTATTTCAGGTTTTTGATTTTTATTAGGTTGGACTCGCATTTTGCCTTGACAGCATAGGGTCAGATGCATAGAATTCCGCCTCCCTGACGGGCCGACCTTTTGTCGGCCTGTCTTAGTTTGAAGCTTTGGAACAGAAATTTTATGGCTACAATCAATCAGTTAGTTCGTAAACCTCGCGCTAGAAAGCAGGAAAAGAGTAATGTTCCTGCGCTACAGGCGTGCCCGCAGCGTCGTGGTGTTTGTACGCGTGTGTATACGACTACGCCAAAGAAGCCAAACTCTGCCCTGCGTAAGGTTGCTCGTGTGCGCCTGACAAATGGTCATGAAGTGACTTCGTATATTGGTGGTGAAGGCCATAATCTACAGGAGCACTCGGTAGTACTGATTCGTGGTGGTCGTGTAAAAGACCTGCCTGGTGTTCGTTATCATACCGTTCGCGGTAGTCTTGATACGTCAGGTGTTGAGTCTCGTCGCCAGGGTCGTTCCAAATACGGAGCTAAGCGTCCTAAGGGTTAGGCGTATTAGTTGCTGAATAATAGTAAGTATTAACCGATAAGGTAAAACGTCAATGTCAAGAAAAGGACAAGCGCCCAAACGAGTGATTCTTCCGGATCCCAAGTACGGAAGTGAGCGACTGGCAAAGTTTATCAATACCATAATGCTGGATGGTAAGAAGTCTGCTGCTGAAAAAATCATTTATGGCGCAATCGATGCGCTCGGTGAGCGTAATAAAGATAAAGAGCCTCTGGATATTCTGGAGATTGCTCTGGAAAACGTTCGCCCAATGGTTGAGGTTAAATCTCGCCGTGTTGGTGGTGCGACATACCAGGTACCTGTGGAAGTGCGTGCTGTACGTCAGATGGCGTTGGCAATGCGCTGGTTAACAGAAGCTGCTCGTAAGCGCAGTGAAAAGTCGATGGTTCTTCGTCTTGCAGGTGAATTGCAGGATGCTTCAGAGAATCGTGGTACTGCGGTTAAGAAGCGCGAAGAAGTGCATCGTATGGCGGAGGCGAACAAGGCTTTTGCACACTACCGCTGGTAGTTTAGTAAGTAACAATTTGAAGATTTAGAGTAGCGTCGTGGCACGGAAGACTCCGATTGAGCGTTACCGCAACCTGGGCATTATGGCTCATATTGATGCGGGTAAAACAACGACAACGGAACGGATTCTTTACTACACAGGCGTTTCTCACAAGATTGGTGAAGTGCACGATGGTGCGGCCACCATGGACTGGATGGAGCAGGAGCAGGAACGTGGTATCACGATAACCTCTGCTGCAACGACCTGTTTCTGGAGTGGCATGGAGAAGCAGTTCTCCGAGCATCGTATCAATATAATTGATACGCCAGGCCACGTGGACTTCACGATTGAGGTTGAGCGCTCTTTGAGAGTGTTAGACGGTGCGGTTGCGGTTTTCTGTGCAGTCGGTGGTGTAGAGCCACAGTCTGAGACGGTATGGCGGCAGGCGGATCGTTACGGTGTACCGCGAATGGGATTCGTCAATAAGATGGATCGCGCAGGCGCGGATTTTTTGCGCGTTGTTGATCAGGTTCGTGATCGACTCGGCGGTACACCGGTACCAATGCAGTTGGCAATTGGTGCTGAGGAGAACTTCAAAGGGATTGTCGATCTGATGAAGATGAAGGCAGTCTACTGGGAAGAGGATAATATGGGCATGCAGTTCTTCGAGGAAGAGATTCCTGAAGAGTTGCAAGAAGACGCTGAGTTATACCGCGAGCAAATGATGGAAGCCGCTGCGGAAGCCAGTGACGAACTGATGGAAAAGTACCTGGATTCAGGTGAGCTCAGTTCAGAAGAAATTAAGCAGGGTATACGCGAGCGTACTCTGAAAGCGGAAATCACGCCGATGTTTTGCGGGTCTGCTTTCAAGAATAAGGGTGTGCAGTCGGTGCTGGATGCGGTGGTTGAATATATGCCTTCACCGATCGATGTGCCTGCGATTACCGGCATACTGGATGACGGCAAGGAGACTGAAGCTCAGCGTCGCTCAGATGATAAAGAGCCGTTTGCGGCTCTGGCCTTCAAGGTGGCTACCGACCCTTATGTCGGAACCTTGACGTTCTTCCGGGTTTACTCGGGGACGATGAAGACCGGGGATATGGTTTACAACCCGGTGAAGAGTAAGAAAGAGCGCGTTGGTCGTATCTTGCAGATGCATGCCAATTCGCGAGAAGAGATTAAAGAAGTATTGGCGGGTGATATTGCTGCCGCGGTCGGAATGAAAGATGTGACGACAGGCGACACTTTATGCGATGCGAATGCGGCGATTACGCTGGAGCGTATGGAGTTTCCAGAGCCTGTTATTTCCCAGGCGGTGGAGCCTCGTACCAAAGCGGATCAGGAAAAGATGGGTGTGGCTTTGTCGAAGCTGGCGCAGGAGGATCCTTCCTTCAAGGTGCAGACCGACGAAGAGTCCGGGCAGACGATCATTTCTGGCATGGGCGAACTGCACCTTGAGATCATTATTGATCGAATGAAGCGTGAATTCGATGTCGAGGCAAACATCGGTAAGCCACAGGTGGCCTACCGTGAGACCATCAAAAGCTCTGTTGAGCAGGAAGGTAAGTTTGTCAGGCAGTCAGGTGGTCGTGGCCAGTATGGGCATGTTTACCTGAAGCTCGAACCCATGCCGGAAGGTGAGGGTTATGAGTTTGTAAATGAGATTGCTGGTGGTGTGGTGCCACGTGAATACATCCCGTCGGTAGACAAGGGTATTCAGGAGCAGATGCAGAACGGTGTGCTTGCCGGTTATCCGGTTGTAGATGTTAAAGCGTCACTGTATGACGGCTCATACCACGACGTGGACTCCAGTGAAATGGCGTTCAAGATTGCCGGTTCGATGGCATTTCGGGATGGTGTGTTAAATGCTGATCCTGCATTGTTAGAGCCAGTAATGAGTGTAGAGATTGTGACGCCGGATGAGTATATGGGTTCGGTGAACGGCGACCTGAATCGCCGGCGCGGTATTTTGCAAGGTACTGAGGATGCGCCAATGGGCACCATCATCAGGGCTGAAGTGCCGTTAGCTGAGATGTTCGGTTACGCAACAGATTTGCGTTCCGCTACTCAGGGTCGTGCGACCTATACCATGGAGTTTTCCAGGTATCTGGAAGCACCTAAAAATGTGGTTGATGAAGTCCTGCGACGCGGTTAAGCGTCATAGGTGGTTGTTGCCCTAAGCCAGTAGGTTTAGGCGTGGGTTAGATGTATTTTGTGTAACTTTTTGATACTTATACTGAGGATTGAACAGTGTCTAAAGAGAAATTTGAACGTACGAAGCCGCATGTAAATGTGGGCACAATTGGTCACGTAGACCATGGAAAGACGACATTAACGGCTGCGATCACAACGCATCAGGCGTCAAAGTTTGGTGGTGAGCAAAAGGCGTATGATCAGATTGATAACGCACCCGAAGAGCGTGAGCGCGGTATTACGATCGCAACAGCGCACGTAGAGTATGAGTCAGAAAATCGTCACTACGCACACGTTGACTGCCCAGGACACGCTGACTACGTTAAGAACATGATTACGGGTGCTGCCCAGATGGACGGCGCTATTCTGGTATGTTCAGCAGCTGATGGCCCCATGCCTCAGACACGTGAGCACATCCTGCTGTCACGTCAGGTAGGCGTTCCATACATCATCGTATACATGAATAAAGCCGACCAGGTTGATGACGAAGAGCTGATCGAGCTGGTTGAAATGGAAATTCGTGAGCTGCTAGACAGCTACGACTTCCCAGGAGACGACACGCCAATCGTAGTGGGTTCAGCACTGAAAGCACTGGAAGGTGATGACTCAGAAATTGGTACACAGTCTATCGATAAGCTGGTTGAAGCATTAGACACCTACATCCCAACGCCAGAGCGTGATGTGGATCAGGCTTTCTTAATGCCAATCGAAGACGTCTTCTCAATCTCAGGTCGCGGTACTGTTGTGACTGGTCGTATCGAGAGCGGCGTGATCAACGTAGGCGACGAGATCGAAATCGTTGGAATTAAAGATACAGAGACAACCACGTGTACGGGTGTTGAGATGTTCCGCAAGCTGCTCGATCGCGGTGAAGCAGGTGACAACGTTGGTATCCTGTTACGTGGTACCAAGCGTGAAGACGTGGATCGTGGTCAGGTGCTGGCCAAGCCGGGATCAATTACACCTCATACGAAGTTTGAAGCAGAAGTGTACATCCTGAACAAGGAAGAAGGTGGACGTCATACGCCATTCTTCAACGGCTATCGTCCACAGTTTTACTTCCGTACTACGGACGTAACCGGTGCATGTGATCTGCCAGAAGGTACTGAGATGGTTATGCCGGGTGACAACGTGCAGATGACTGTATCGTTGATTGCACCAATTGCGATGACAGAAGGTTTACGTTTTGCGATTCGTGAAGGTGGCCGTACAGTTGGCGCCGGTGTTGTTGCAAAAATTATTGAGTAATTAAGTTGGAGATTGGCTGGCTCTGAGTCAGTCAGTTTTGTGAGTTCTTTAAAAAGGTTTATAGGAATTAGGAAATGGCAAGCAATCAAAAGATTCGCATTCGTCTCAAGGCGTTTGATCATCGTCTGATCGATCAGTCAGCTAAAGAGATTGTTGAGACCGCCAAGCGCACCGGTGCGGTTGTGCGTGGCCCTATTCCTTTGCCGACTCGCAAAGAGCGTTTCACGCTGTTGATTTCTCCTCACGTCAATAAGGACGCACGTGATCAGTACGAAATTCGTACGCACAAGCGTTTGATGGATATTCTGGATCCAACTGACAAGACAGTTGACGCGCTGATGAAGCTCGACCTGTCTGCCGGTGTTGATGTTCAGATTAAGCTGAATTAAGGACGACTATCATGGCAATGGGATTAATTGGCCGCAAGGCAGGAATGACAAGGGTCTTCACCGAAGACGGTGCTTCAGTTCCGGTTACAGTAATCGAAGTTGAGCCGAATCGTGTCACACAGGTACGTACAGAAGATAATGATGGTTATCGTGCGTTGCAGGTTACTACTGGCGCTCGCCGCGCTAACCGTGTCTCCAAGGCGATGAAAGGTCACTTCGCAAAAGCTGGTGTTGAAGCTGGGCGTGGTGTCTGGGAATTTCGTCTGGATGATGGTGAAGGTGAAGATATTAAAGCTGGTGATGAAATTAAAGTCGATATTTTTGAGGAAGGTCAGTACGTAGATGTTGCTGGGCGAACTCAGGGTAAAGGTTTTCAGGGCGGCATCAAGCGTCATAACTTCAGTCACCAGGATTACACACACGGTAACTCTGTTTCTCACCGCGCACCGGGTTCGACTGGTCAGAACCAGACACCAGGTCGTGTATTTAAAGGTAAGAAGATGGCGGGTCACATGGGTGCGGTTCGTAACACAGTTCAAAACCTTGAGGTTGTTCGTGTTGATGCAGAACGCAACTTGATTCTAGTTAAGGGCTCAGTTTCAGGATCTCGTTCAGGTGACGTGGTCGTCAAGCCTTCATTCAAGAAAGTCGCCAAGGCTAGCTAAGGGGTATTAACGTGGAATTAAAGACAAATTCTGGAACTGCGGTCAGCTTGTCTGACGCAACGTTCGCGCGCGACTTTAATGAAGGTCTGGTGCATCAGGCGGTGACTGCATATATGGCAGGCGCACGTTCTGGTACTAAAGCACAAAAGAATCGTTCAGCTGTACGTGGTGGCGGCATCAAGCCATGGCGTCAGAAAGGTACAGGCCGCGCTCGTGCAGGTACAAGCCGTAGCCCGATCTGGCGTAGCGGTGGTGTGACGTTTGCAGCACAGCCTCGCAATTTCGAACAAAAGATGAATCGTAAGCAGTATCGTGCTGCGATGCAGTGCATCTTCTCGGAGCTAGCGCGCAACGAACGTCTGGTTCTGGTTGACGAATTCAAGGTTGATGCACCTAAGACCAAAGCAATGGTCGCTAAATTAAAAGATCTCGATCTGGATAATGTTCTGATCGTGACTGAAGAAGTGGATGAGAATCTGTACCTGTCGGTTCGCAATATCCCATACATCGGTATTTGTGACGTCGACGCGCTGGATCCAGCGTCTCTGGTTCGTTTCGAAAAAGTATTAATGACTGTAGATGCAGCCAAAAAGGTTGAGGAGTGGTTGGGATGAACGACCATCGTTTAATGAAGATTATTCTTGCACCTGTCGTTTCTGAAAAGAGTGCGCGTGGTGCTGATCAGAGCGATCAGTATGCCTTCCGTGTAATCAATGATGCGACTAAGCCGGAGATTAAGGCTGCAGTTGAGAAGATGTTTGAAGTCCAGGTGGCTTCAGTGACGACTTCAAATGTAAAAGGTAAAACCAAGCGTTTTGGACAGACCATGGGTAAGCGACCTGACTGGAAAAAAGCCACAGTACGTCTGCAGGCTGGTCAGGAAATTGACTTCATCGGTGCTGAGTAAGGGATATCACAATGGCTGTTACTAAATTAAAACCAACCTCAGCTGGCCAGCGCCACGTTGTAAAGGTTGTTGGACAGGATCTGCATAAGGGTGCCCCTTACGCGCCATTGCTCGAGAAAAAGAGTAAAACTGGTGGTCGTAATAGTGGTGGTCGTATCACTACGCGTCACCGCGGTGGTGGTCATAAGCAGCGTTATCGTCTTATTGATTTCAAACGCAATAAAGATGGCATTGATGCGCAGATTGAGCGTATTGAATACGATCCAAATCGTACCGCGCATATCGCTTTAGTGCTTTATGCTGATGGTGAGCGTCGCTACATCCTTGCGCCCAAAGGTGTTAAGTCAGGTGATGCGATTATTTCTGGCGATGCTGCACCAATCAAGCCGGGTAACTGTTTGCCTCTACGTAATATCCCGCTCGGTACTTTAGTGCATGCGGTTGAGATGAAGCCAGGTAAGGGTGCTCAGTTAGCTCGTGCTGCAGGCACTAGCGCACAGATTGTTGCTCGTGAAGGCATGCATGTTTCATTGAGACTGCGTTCCGGTGAGATGCGTAAAGTACTGGCTGAGTGTCGTGCGACAGTTGGTGAGACAAGTAATGATGAGCATGCGCTGCGTAAATTAGGTAAAGCCGGTGCTACGCGTTGGCGTGGTGTACGTCCAACGGTTCGTGGTGTTGCTATGAACCCTGTTGATCACCCGCATGGTGGTGGTGAAGGTCGTACTTCGGGTGGTCGTCATCCTGTATCACCTTGGGGTATGCCGACTAAAGGCTACAAGACTCGTAAGAACAAGCGTACGGATAAGTTAATTGTTCGCCGCCGTAACCGTAAATAATTGAGAGGATTTAACAGTGCCACGTTCAATTAGAAAAGGTCCTTTTGTCGATCTTCATTTAATGAAGAAAGTCGAAACAGCTGCAGAGGCTAATGACAAGCGTCCAATCAAGACATGGTCACGTCGTTCAATGATTCTGCCAAATATGGTCGGTCTGACAATTGCCGTGCATAACGGTCGTCAGCATGTGCCGGTTCTGGTAACAGAAAATATGGTTGGCCATAAGCTAGGTGAGTTTTCAGTGACTCGTACCTACAGAGGTCATGTTGCCGATAAAAAGGTTAAGTAAGTAGTAAGCCAAGGTTTATAGGCCGAATGTAAATGGGAAATTAAGATGGAAGTTTCAGCACGTTTAAGTCATGTAGGCATATCTGCGCAGAAGGCACGTTTGGTCGCTGACCAGATCCGAGGTCTGACTGTTGAAGATGCACAGAACATTCTGAAGTTCAGCAACAAGAAAGCAGCTGGCATTATTTCCAAGGTGCTGGAATCTGCAACATCGAATGCTGAGCATAATGAAGGCGCCGATGTTGATGATCTGCGTGTTGCAACGATCTGTGTTGATGAAGGTCGTACGCAAAAGCGTATGCGTGCACGCGCCAAAGGTCGTGCAAATCGAATTCTGAAGCGTTCCGCTCATATCACTGTCACTGTAGCGGACTAATTAGGGAATTATTATGGGTCAAAAGGTACATCCAACTGGTTTTCGTCTGGGCATCGCTACAGACTGGACGTCAAAGTGGTACGCAGATACTAAAGACTTCGCTGGTTACCTGGCGACTGATCTGAAGGTACGTAACTTCCTGCGTAAGAAGCTGTCTCAGGCTTCTGTTAGCAAGATCGTGATTCAGCGTCCTGCGAAGAACGCGCACATCACTATCCATACTGCTCGTCCAGGTATCGTTATCGGTAAGAAAGGTGAGGATATTGAGAAGCTGCGTCAGGAATTGACGAAGATGATGGGTGTTTCAGTTCATTTGAATATTGAAGAGATTCGCAAGCCAGAGCTTGATGCACAGCTGGTAGCTGAAGGTATTTGTCAGCAGCTTGAGCGTCGCATCATGTTTCGTCGCGCTATGAAGCGTTCTGTACAGAACACCATGCGTTTAGGTGCGCAGGGTATTCGTATTAATGTTTCAGGTCGTTTAAACGGCGCTGAAATCGCACGCACTGAATGGTATCGCGAAGGTCGTGTGCCACTTCATACATTGCGTGCAGATATTGACTACGGCTTTGCTGAAGCAAATACAACTTACGGCATCATCGGTGTGAAGGTCTGGATCTTCAAAGGTGAAGTTTTCGAAGGTGATAAGGACTTCAGTGCAGTGACTGCACCTGTAGGTCAGACTAATTAATCACGGTTATCGCTGAGTTCGGAGAAAAAGATGTTACAACCTAAGCGTACAAAATATAGAAAGCAGCAGAAAGGCCGCAACCGTGGACTGGCTCAAAATGGTAACAAGGTGAGCTTCGGTGAATACGGCCTGAAGTCACTCGGTCGCGGACGTATCACCGCGCGTCAAATCGAGGCTGCGCGTCGTGCCATGACACGTCATGTTAAACGTGGTGGCAAGATTTGGATCAGAATGTTTCCTGACAAGCCGATTTCAAAGAAGCCTTTGGAAGTTCGTCAGGGTAAAGGTAAGGGTAACGTCGAGTACTGGGTTGCACAGATTCAGCCTGGCAAGATGTTATATGAAATGGAAGGTGTTTCAGAAGAACTGGCTCGTGAGGCATTTGCTCTTGCGGCAGCCAAGCTTCCTGTGAAGACCGCGTTTGTTAGTCGTACGGTGATGTGATGAAAGCACAAGAGTTACGTGAAAAAGATGTCGATGCATTGAATGCAGAGATGACTGAGTTACTGGCAGCACAGTTCAAACTGCGTATGCAGCGTGCAAGTGGTCAGTTGGGTCAACCTCATCAATTTAAGTCGATCCGTCGTGATATCGCTCGCATTAAGACTATTATCAATGAGAAGCGTGCAGCAGCTGGAGATCAGGCATGAGTGAAGCAAAAACAGCCCGTACTGTAGTTGGCCGTGTAGTCAGCGACAAGATGGAAAAGTCAGCTGTCGTTATGATTGAGCGTAAAGTTCGTCATGCGCTGTATGGAAAATATATTCGTCGTTCCACCAAGCTGCACATTCATGATGAGAATAATGAGTGTCAGGCAGGTGATACGGTTAGTATCGAAGAATGTCGTCCAGTGTCCAAGACAAAGTCATGGAAGCTGGTTGAAGTACTAGAGCGTCCGGAAGTTGGTTAATTCAGGTTGCCCTGAATAGTTGGAGATTATAAATGATTCAGATGCAGACAAGACTGAATGCAGCCGATAACAGCGGTGCACGTAGCGTACAGTGTATCAAGGTATTGGGCGGTTCCAAGCGTCGTTACGCAGGTATTGGTGACATCATCAAAGTTACGGTTAAAGATGCTATTCCTCGCGGTAAGGTCAAGAAGGGCGAAGTTTATAACGCCGTTGTTGTGCGTACTGCGAAAGGTGTACGCCGTAAAGATGGTTCGTCAATTCGTTTTGATTCTAATGCGGCGGTGTTGCTTGATAAGCAGAACCAGCCTATTGGTACTCGTATTTTTGGTCCAGTGACTCGTGAGCTTCGTGGTGAGAAATTCATGAAGATTATTTCACTGGCTCCAGAGGTTTTGTAAGAAACTGTCAGAGTTTCTTAGAACCGATTTAGTTCAGATTTAGAGGCAAAGAACATGCTGAAGATAAAAAAAGGCGATGAGGTTGTAGTCATCACCGGTAAGGACAAAGGTCGTCGTGGTAACGTTCTGAACGTTGCAAAAGATGGTCGTTTGGTTGTGGAAGGTGTCAATATGGCCAAGCGTCATACTAAGCCTAATCCCAATGCTGGTCAGCCTGGTGGCATTATCGATAAAGAAATGCCAATGGATGCCTCTAATGTCTTGTTGTGGAATGCGGATGCCGGTAAAGGTGATCGTGTTGGATTTAAATTTCTTGATGATGGTCGCAAGGTTCGTTTTTTTCGTTCCAGCGGCGAAGTCGTGGATGCTACCTAGGATTTAAGCAATGGCCAGGTTAGAAACTTTATACAAGGAAACACTTGTTTCGCAGCTCAAGGACTCTCTTGATGTGGATAACATCATGGAAGTTCCGAAGATTACCAAGATCACTATTAATATGGGTCTGGGCGAAGCAATTGGTAACAAAAAGATTGTCGAAACGGCAGTTGCAGATATGACCAAGATTGCCGGTCAGAAGCCTGTTGTGACATATGCACGTAAGTCTGTTGCTGGATTCAAGGTTCGTGAGGGCTGGCCAATCGGTTGTAAAGTGACGCTGCGTAGTAAGCAGATGTATGAATTCCTTGACCGCCTGGTGAATATCGCTATCCCCCGTATTCGTGACTTCCGCGGTGTTAACCCTAAGTCATTCGATGGTCGTGGTAATTACACCCTCGGTGTGAAAGAACAGATCATCTTCCCGGAAATCGATTACGATAAGATTGATGCCCTGCGTGGTATGGACATCACTATTACTACATCAGCTAAGAATGATGATGCTGGTCGCGCACTTCTAAGCGCATTTAACTTCCCATTCAGGAACTAGAATTATGGCCAAGAAATCCATGATCGCTCGCGAAACTAAGCGTACTCGCACTGTTGCTAAATATGCAGCTAAGCGCGCTGAGTTGAAAAAGATTATTAACAGCAAGTCGGCTTCTGATGAAGAGCGTATGGCTGCTGTTGATGCAATGCAGAAGCTACCTCGCAATGCCAGTCCTTCACGTCAGCATAACCGCTGTAACCTGACTGGTCGTCCGCATGGTTATTACCGTAAATTTGGCCTGTGCCGTAACAAGCTACGTGAAGCGGCGATGCGCGGTGATATTCCTGGCCTCGTAATGGCGAGCTGGTAAGGAGAACTAAGATGAGCTTACAAGATCCTATTTCAGATATGCTGACTCGTATTCGTAACGGCCAGTCTGCAGATAAAACAAGTGTTTCTATGCCTTCTTCCAAGGTTAAGACTGCGATTGCTGCAGTTTTGAAAGATGAAGGTTATGTTGCCGATTATAAGGTTGAGCAGGAGGGCGCGATGTCTACGCTGACGGTTGACCTTAAATACTTTCAAGGTAAGCCTGTAATTGATTCAATACAGCGCCGTAGTCGTCCTGGTCTGCGTATTTATACGGGTAAATCTGACCTGCCGACTGTAAACGGTGGTCTTGGTGTGGCAATTGTTTCTACATCAAAAGGGATTATGAGCGACCGCAAGGCTCGTGAAATTGGTGAGGGCGGTGAAGTCCTCTGTTATGTGAATTAAGGGTGCTGTCATGTCTAGAATAGCGAATGCTCCTGTAACTATCCCATCCGGTGTTGATGTAAACCTTAATGGTTCAGCATTGTCGGTAAAGGGAAGCAAGGGTTCAATGGATCTTTCCATTAATGAGGCTGTGAACGCTGTTGTTGAAGACGGTGCGATCACGTTTTCTGCTGCAAAGGAAGGCGATCGTTCTGGAACTGCGATGGCTGGCACAATGCGCGCTTTGGCGAGCAATGTTGTCACTGGTGTATCCCAAGGCTGGGAAAAGAAATTACAGTTAGTCGGTGTTGGTTATCGTGCGCAGGCTCAGGGCAAGAAACTGAATCTGACACTAGGTTTTTCTCATCCTGTTGAATATCAGGTGCCTGAAGGTATTGAAATCGAGACGCCAAGTCAGACTGATATCATTGTAAAAGGTATTGATAAGCAAAAAGTTGGTCAGGTGGCAGCGGAAATTCGTGCCTGGCGTCCACCAGAGCCTTATAAAGGTAAGGGTGTTCGTTACACTGATGAGCATATTGTGCGTAAAGAAGCGAAGAAGAAGTAGAGCCTTAGAGAATATAACGGAAATACGATTATGGCAGATAATGACAAAAGACTCCGTCGCGCTCGTCGCGGTCGCGCAAAGATTCGCGAACTGGCAATTGAGCGTCTGACGATCTATCGCACACCACGACATATTTATGCACAGGTGTTCGATGCAACTGGCGGTAATGTAATTGCCAGCGCTTCTACTCTGGATAAAGAGTTACGTAGCGATATAAAAAACAGTGGCAATAAAGATGCTGCCGTTACAATTGGTAAAGCGATTGCTGAACGTGCAAAGGCTGCTGGTGTAGAGAAAGTCGCGTTTGATCGCGGTGGTTTTAAATATCATGGTCGTGTTCAGGCGCTGGCAGATGCTGCGCGTGAAGCCGGTTTACAGTTTTAATTATTAGTCCTTTATTGGCTACAGATATAGCAGACAGGGTTTAAAATGGCGAATCAAGACATGCAACAACAGGGCGACGGACTAATTGAGAAATTGGTATCCGTAAACCGTGTGGCCAAAGTGGTCAAAGGTGGTCGTCAGTTTGGTTTTACTGCACTGACAGTGGTTGGTGATGGTAATGGCAAGATCGGCTTTGGTTATGGAAAGGCCAAAGAAGTTCCTGTTGCGATCCAGAAGGCTATGGAAAAAGCACGTAAGAACATGGTGACCGTTTCTTTGAATAACGGCACTTTATTCTACCCAGTGCAGTCCAAACATGCTGGTTCAAGCGTATTTATGAAGCCTGCATCAGATGGTACAGGCATTATTGCTGGTGGTGCGATGCGTGCAGTTCTTGAAGTTGTCGGTATTCATAATGTACTGGCGAAGTCATACGGTTCACGTAACCCGGTCAACGTTGTACGTGCAACGATTGATGCACTCAATAATATGGATTCACCTGAGAGCGTTGCTGCCAAGCGTGGCAAGAGCGTTGCTGACATTACAGGATAGTCGTCATGGCAAAGGCAAAACAGAAAGAAGTCACAGTGACACTGGTACGTAGTCTGAATGGTCGTTTGAAGAGCCATAAGGCCTGTGCATCAGGTCTGGGTATTCGTCGTATGCATCAGACTGTTACAGTTATTGATACTCCAGAAAATCGCGGGATGATCAATAAGATCTCCTACATGCTGAACGTAAAAGAGGCATAAGATGAAACTGAATACGATTAAACCGGCGGCTGGAAGTCGTTCAACTGCTAAGCGTGTCGGCCGTGGAATTGGTTCAGGCCTTGGCAAGACCTGTGGTCGTGGTCATAAGGGTCAGAAATCTCGTTCAGGTGGTTACCACAAGGTTGGCTTTGAAGGCGGCCAGATGCCAATTCAGCGTCGTCTGCCTAAAGTGGGCTTTCGTTCGCGTAAGTCACTGGTTACTGCCGAGGTTCGCTTATCTGAATTAAACGCTATTGAAGGTGATATAGATTTATTGTCCCTGAAAGCGGCTAATGTCGTTAATGGTAATACTGAATCAGCGAAGATTATTCTATCTGGTGAAGTAACCAAGGCTGTAACAGTCAAAGGTATTCGTGCCACTAAAGGTGCACGTGCCGCGATTGAAGCTGCTGGTGGCAAGGTCGAGGAATAACGAGTACTACTCGTTAGGTTATAGAATATGGCATCAGGGCTGACAGGTGGTTTAGCAGATATTGGGAAATTAGCCGATTTACGCAAACGGTTATTTTTCGTGTTATTTGCCATCTTTGTGTATCGTTTAGGTACTCATATCCCTGTACCTGGTGTGAACCCGATCGCCATGTCTGATCTGTTTAATCAGAATCAAGGCACGATACTGGACATGTTTAATATGTTCTCTGGTGGTGCACTAGAGCGCTTCAGTATCATGTCGCTGGGTATCATGCCTTATATTACTGCGGCAATTATTTTCCAGCTGCTTCAGCACGCGGTTCCTTCTCTGGAGCAACTGCGCAAAGAAGGTGGAGAAGCAGGCCGTCGTAAGATTACACAATACACGCGTTATGCCACTGTTGGATTAGCTACATTTCAGGGCATTGGTGTATCTACAGCGCTTCAGGG
>CALODD010000048.1:0-20128 GCA_942491945.1 uncultured Gammaproteobacteria bacterium
ATTTAATTTCATGATTACCAATATCGGCAAATATACCGGTTGCTGCCTTGCAACCCTCCCTGACCGGTGACGGCTATAAATGGAGCTGCCAGGGGACAGACAGCCAGACTCCTGCTGTCAACCCGGGCAAGCCTGACTGGGTCGTGAAGCGCTTGCCGGTCGGTTTCGAATTGACAGATTTCCAGCGCAAGCGCATGTGCAAGACAGTGCCAGCACGGAACACATGGTGTTCAGCGACTTTGGCCTCGCAACAATGTCTGTTTATGTCGAAAAGCTGGGGCCGGACGCGAAGGCATTTCAGGGCCTGTCGAGCATGGGTGCCATGAATGCCTTCGGTGCCGTTGTAAACGATCATCAGGTCACCGTTATTGGTGAAGTGCCGCCCGCCACTGTGCAGATGGTTGCCGGCTCCATTAGTCCCCACCAGGCCGCTGATGATTGAAGAATCCGGCAGGGTAGTTGCTGTAGAGGGCGATCTCGCCTGGGTCGAGAGTGAACGTACGTCTGCCTGTGGCAGCTGTGCCACTCGCAAGGGTTGCGGGACATCGGCCATCGCGCTGCGTTTGGTCGGCGCCGGATGCAGTTGCGGGTGCTGAACCGCATCAATGCACGTGTCGGTGATGACGTGGTGGTGGGTATTTCCGAAGCAGGGCTGCTGCGTGGTTCACTGGCCGTGTATGCCGCACCGCTGGCTGGTCTGTTTGCCGGGCGTTCACCGGACACTTTGCAGGCAGGCAACTGCTGGCTAGCGGGTCAGGATCTGCTGGCTATAGGCGGGCGCTGGCCGGATTCCTGGCAGCGTTGCTGTGGCGTTTACTGGCTGGTAGCCCTGACGAATACCGGCACTATCAGTGCGAATGGTGTGTCAGTCGATGAGCAGGGCAATATCGAGCTCATTGCGCAACAAGACATTACCCTGACAGCGTCAAGCCGGATTTCGGTTGATGGCCCGAAAGCCGGAAAGATCCAGATTGAGAGCGCTCAGGGCACGACTATGGTCGAAGGTCGTCTTACGGCAACATCCGATGAGGATATCGGTGGACAGATCGAATTGCTGGGTAAACAGGTTGGCGTCATTGGTGAGGCAGTGATTGATGCAAGCGGTCGCGATGGTGGCGGTGAGGTGCTTATTGGCGGAGATTATCAGGGTGCAAATCCAGATGTGACGAATGCTAAAGCGACCTACGTCGGTAAGGATGCCGAGATCCATGCCGATGCGCTCAAGAATGGTGATGGTGGCAAGGTCATCGTCTGGGGTAATGATGCGGCACGTGTGCATGGTGAGCTTACAGCGAAAGGTGGTTCCGAAGGTGGTGATGGTGGTTTTATAGAAACCTCGGGTAAATATCTTGATGTTAGTGGTATTACGATAGACGCCGAAGCAGAATATGGAGAGCCTGGTCAATGGTTGCTCGATCCAGACGACATCACCATTGGCGTTGTCGATAATAATGTCACTGCTGGCCCAACGTTCGATACAACCAATAGCGGCGCCACTGTTTCAAATACAACGATCGGTAATGCGTTGTCTAATGGCACGAGCGTAATCGTTCAGACCGGTGCAACGAATATCTCTGCAGCTGAAGGTAATATCACCGTCGCGAATAACATTGTTGCCAGCAATGCGAATGCAACGACGGCTACCCTCTCACTCTGGGCCAACAATACAATTACCGTTAATAGTGGTGTGCAGATTACTGCTACTGGGAATTTGATGCTCGATATCGACCTTTTTGCTGATCAGGACTCTAGTGGACAGGGCGATATTGATCTGCAGGCAGGCACATTAATAGATGCTAATGGCGGTAACGTAACGTTAGATAGCACTAATCAGTTCTTTGGTTCAGGCTCATCTGTTTTTGCTAGTAATATACATTTCTTCGCTCCAGGTAGTATTCAAGTATCTTCCGGAAATGTTACCTGGGGAGGAAATACCACCATTGATGGAAATATAACGATTAATGGGGGTAATCTTTCACTGAATAATGATGCTTATATTGATTCTAGTCGGTCGTTGAACTTATTAAACGGTCAGTTATCAAGTACGGGCAACTTAACTATTGAAGGTAGCTATTCAGATACTTCCAGCGCATTTATGCAAATTGCTGGCGATATCATCTTTAACCAATCTGGAGCATTAAATATCGATGCTGACTTATCAGGTCTTGTTATCGATATCGTAGCCAATGGCACATTAACTGGTGGCGGTTTGCTGACGGCGAGTGAGGCTGCTTCAGATTCAATTACGATTGTCGCTGACTCGATTAGTAACGGTAATATATCTTCACCGATTGGCGTTGCATTTAACAGCACATTGGGCGGCGTCAACGTTACTGCAAGCGGTGATGTACATCTGGGTCAGTTCGGTGATCTAAATGTATCCGATTACGTGATTGATACACCAGTTGGTAGCAACGTCTCTTTATTGGCGGTTAATGGTTCTATTAATGTTGATACGCCTCAACCCACGGATATTAATATCACCTTATATGCCTCGGGTACTAACTCAGATATCAATGTGACGCAAAATGTGAATCATACAGCGCCAGCTGGTACTGCATTGACCTTCATGGCTGATCGGTCAGTTATTTTTGACTCCGGTGCAGACATACTGACTACAAATAGTACCCAGATAACGCTGGTGGCAGATGCTGATTCTTCGGGAGCAGGAAATATTCAGCTACATTCCGGTACACAAATATTCTCTAGTGGTGGGGACATCTCATTAGGGAGTGTCAATGGTTCTGCTGCAATTGGTATTGCGGCGACGACTAATGGTCTTAAGGAAGGCATTTATTTTGATAATGCCCAGCTGACAGCGAGTGGAGGAAATATCTCAATTGCTGGTACGGGCTGGGGCTCGAGTGGTAATAATAATTACGGTATTTATATATCGAATAATTCAACGATTGATACGATTGGTAATGGAACGATCAATATTCATGGTACAGGAGGCAACACATTTGGTTTTTCCAATCGAGGTGTTGAGCTATCGCAAAGTAATATTGCAGCAGTTAACGGCGATATCGCATTTAATGGAACTGGACGTGGCACGGGTAGAACTTCAAGTGGTATTCAATTCGATAGCAATGCTTTGGTTGTTACGAGTGGATCGGGCAATATTACTATGACTGGTAATTCTACGTTTACCGACACATCAGGTGATGGAAATGCTAGAGGTATCATTATCCGTGGAGGTTCTACTTTGTCTGCAGCCGGCAGTGGTTCAATTCTGGGCAATGGTGTTGCAGGTAATGCCAATAACCCTTATGGTTTTGGTATATACGTCATTGATAATTCTAGTCTGAGTACGAGTAGTGGCGATATCAATCTAACGGGTAGTGGTACTGCAAATTACAGTGGACGAGGCATAGTCATCGATCCAGGTTCTGTTTTAACATCGAATACAGGCGATATTTCTATTCATGGTTCCGGTAGTGCAACCTCAGGTAATGGTCACCACGGCGTGACTTTCTACGGTGGTATTAATATAACAGGCAACGGCAATATATCGATACAAGGCAGTGGCGGCGGTTCTACTGGCAGTCAGAATGCACATGGAATTCAGTTTGGAAGTGCGGGATCATTTATCACGTCAGCAGGCGGAGAGATTTTAATTAATGGTACCGCGAGTAATGCTGGTAGTAACGGAACAGGCGTGCTCGTCGATGCCATTACCATGCAGGCTGTAGATATAAACGTTCAAGGTCAGGGCGGTGGCTCTGGTCTTGATGGAATTGGTGTCGATTTCATTAATTCACAACTGACAGCCAGTAATAATATTTCAGTCGCTGGTACGGGTTCTGCCGCAGCGAGTGGTGCTAGTGAGGGTGTTGTTCTTGATAATGCCGCGATGACGGCTAGTAATATTAATATCAATGCCACTGCTGGCAATGTTAGTTTTGGGATGTTTTCAGAAAGTAACGGTACTTTGAATGTTACTGGTTCAGTAAACCTGGATACGACTGGTGGTATCTTTATTGAGGACGGTACACTAGCAATCAATGGTGGTAACTACACGCAAACAGAAGATCTATACATTAACTCTTCTGCAACATTTCAGCGCGCAGCTGGTTTTACCAATGAGGGGAACATAAGTGGCACGGGTACGGTTGATGTCAATGCGGGTACCCTGGTTAATAACGGAACAGTCTCAGCTGGTTTTTCGCCGGGCACGTTGACGGTAAGTGGTAACTACAACCAGACGGCTAGTGGCCTGTTAGATGTGGAATTGAATGGCACAACTGCCGGCACGGATTATGATGTTCTAAATGTCACAGGAAATGCCAATCTCGATGGAACGTTAAATGTTACTGAAACCACGTCATTCATAAACGGTGGTGAGACTTTTACAATTATCAATGCTGGAAACGTATCTGGTAACTTCACGACGATTAATGCGCCTGCCGGCGTTACCATAGGTAGTCAGTATAACGCCACTGATGTAACACTAAGTGCTGATGGTGTGAGCAATATCTGGCAGTTTGCTATCAATGATAACTGGTCAAATGCAACGGCATGGAGTCGTGGTCTACCGACAGCGTTTCATGATGTGTTAATTGACCAGGCAGGTAACCTCACGATTACTGTCGATAGTGGCGCACAAACGGCAAGAAGTTTCACATTGGGTGCGGGTGAAGTTGTTGAGATTAATGGCGGTAATCTTACATTAACGGCGGATACGACCATTCCCGTTGATAGTGGTTTTTCGCTGACTTCAGGTGTGTTGAATAGTGGTGGTAATTTTACAATCAATGGTGATTACAGCGATACTGCTGCAGGCAGTATGAATATAACTGGTTTATTAACATTCCAGGCATTAAGTGATTTGACTATTGATGGCGCAGTACAAGCTGCAACAGCATTCATTAATGGTGCTGGAAATCTAACGGGTAGTGGTGTCTTAACAACTACCGATGGCGTAGCCAACGCCACCTCAATATCTGTTCAATCCATCGGTACAGCACTTGACCCATTCGATTTAAATATCAATTCTGCAGGTGGATCTGTTGCTATCAATGTAACCGGTGGTGATTTTTATATTGAACAGGCGACGGGCGATCTGATCGCATCAAATTATCAAATTGAATCACTGGCAGATTCGACAGGGGCGGTCAGTACAGCGAATGGCAATATAACGATTGATGCCACGCCCCCTGACGTCGACGGTAATTTAACAATTTATGCAAAAGGTACAAGTTCAAATCTATTTATTAATGACGATTTACTGGTTAATGGTTCTGCTGGTTTGACACTGGACTTAAAGGCAGATAATTCAATTACTGTTGCCAGCAATGTCGCAATAGCCAGTATCAATAATTCGGTATCGATCACGTTGAAGTCAGATGCCGATGCATCGAACGCCGGTAATATCAAAATGAATACCGGATCGTTTATTGTCTCGAACGGTGGAACCATTGAGCTTATTGGTGGTAGCGCGGCAGGTGCGGTGGGTACGGATACCGGCTTTAATGGTCGCAGCGGCATTATTCTTGATAACGCGGCGCTTTCTGCGGGTGGCGGCAATATCACCATGGTGGGTACTGGTTTTGCCGGCACTGCGATTGCGCGTGGTGTTAGTGCATTTTCTTCATCAGTAATTTCAACCAATGGCAGTGGTCAGATCAATATCATGGGTACGGGTGGCCTGGGCACAGATGATAACCGAGGTATCTATCTGACAGATGCGGGCACGACCGTTGTTTCAGAAAATGGATCGATAGAACTCAATGGTACAGGCGCGGGTACTGGTGTTGATAATCATGGTGTCTATATCGGTGATGCGACTATTGGCGCAAGCGGTACGGGTAACGTGAACCTATCGGGTACCGCAGGTAATGGTACTGACTCTAATCGTGGTATCTACTTACTCGATAACGCAACCGTTGCCGCGACGAATGGCACATTAAATGTTGAGGGATTTGGTCAGGGCAGTGGTGATGATAATTACGGTGTTTATCTGAAAAATGGTGCTGTGTTGACGAGTTCCGGTGTTGGCGGCTCGGTAAATGTGAATGGTACAGCGTCAACGACTGGAACCAGCACCGGTTTTGGTGTTTATCTGCGTGATGCTAATACGCAGATTTCTGCTGCTAATAGTGCCGTAGATATCAATGTTAATGCTTTCGGTCATGGTAGTGGTTCAACGAATGTTGGTCTGGAGATGCATGGTCAGTCTCAGATTATTTCCAATGGTGGCAATATCAGTATCAATGCCGTTGCTGGCAATGGCGGTTCAGGTGACAACGTTGGTGCGCGCATACAGGATAGCGGCACTTTTATATATTCAATTGGTGGTGATGTCCTGTTATCTGGTCAGGGTAATGGTAGTGGCAGTTCAAACTTTGGCGTAAAGCTACAAGGCGGTGCTGTAGTTGGATCGAATGCTACGGGCTCAGCCACGATTAATGGCATCGCTGGAAACGGTGATAGTAGTAACTATGGTGTGTTTATTGAAGGCAATGGCACCATGGTTCAAGTAGAAAATGGCGACTTGCTTATCAATGGTAGCGGTGCGGGTGCAAATGGTACCGGTCGTGGTGTCTTTATCCAAGATGATGCGCTGATTACGTCGAGCAACGGAACGGGCAACATAACAATTACCGGTGCTGGAGCAAATGGTGGTACGACCAATATGGGCGTGCTAATCGGTAGTAATGCAACGGTGAGTGGTTTTGGTGGCGACATACTGATATCGGGTAATGGCGGCGCCGGCACCAATTTCAATTATGGCATTGATATTGACGGCGAGAATACGACGGTCAGTAATACCAATGGCAATATAACTATTGTTGGTATAGGCCTTGGTTCATCGAATGACAATGTCGGTGTAAACATCGATAACGGTTCGGACGTAGTGGTGAATGGTACCGGTCATATCAACATCAGCGGTACTAGCTCGGCAGGTACAACGGGTAGTCATGGTGTCTGGATTGAGAACCCCAATACAACGATAAGCACCACGAACGGTGATATCTCTATTCAGGGTACATCGCTTGGTACTTCGACAGATGCCGTCGGTGTTATTCACGAAACCAATGCAACGATTACGTCAACCGGTACAGGCAATGTCAGCATTACTGGTACAGGTTCTTCTTCGGCTACTCACAGTCAGGGTGTTCGTATTAGTTCTGGTATATATGCAGCCAGCGGCGGTATAGCTATTCAGGGTACTGGTCAGGGTGCCAGTGCGAATAACGATGGCATACGGTTGGCTGATGGTGTTGATGTTTTGACGAATGGCTCGACGGCTACCATGAATATGTCAGGTGCATCGACTGGCGGTATAGCAATCAATAGTTCGGCGAGTACGGGCCAGTTTGGCGGTAACAATAATACTGGCGCGTTGAATATCAGTGGTGGCGGTAAAGATATCGATCTGGGTGCGTTGCAGTTGCTTTCCGCAGCAGGTGGCCAGGTTGGGATTGATAATGCGAGTAATGTCTCTCTAAGTAATGCTGAAGTGGGGAGTCTGTCGATCAATGCGGTAAATGAAGTAGAGATCGGTTCTGGCTCGATAAACGTTAGCAGTAATTTCAATACTCAGGGAATCACCAACATTTCAGGTGGTGCCACAAATATCGGTGGGAACTTTAATACCACCGGTGATGTTAATGTTTCTGGTGGTACAACAACTGTTCTTGGAACATCTACGTTAGGTGGTAATCTGTCTGTCAGCGGTGGTTCATTAAATATCGATGGCTTTGGAAATAGTTTCAATGATATTGCCGTAACTGCAGGTCTGTTAAATGTGACTTCCGGAGGCAATACCGTTAACAATGTCAGCTTAACGGGTGGAACTATCGATCTTGCTACGGGCTTCGACCCGGCTAATCTGGCATTGCTCGGTGGTAATTTGACGGGAACGGGCGTGATGAATGCCGGTAATGTTACCCTGCCGACGACAGGTAGCGCTCAGCTCGGTCTAACACTCTCCGTTACAGGCAATACGAACTGGACGGGTACTGGCAGCTTAACTGGTACGGGTAGTTATAGTAACCAGGGTGTTATGAATGTTACCGGTACCCATAGTATGAACGGCGTTGGCTTGCAGCAATGGGGTGATTTGAATCTCGCTAATGCCAGCCTTCACCTGGGTACAGCGCTGACGAATGAATGGAATATCTCACTGGATAGTTCATCGGTACTGAATGTATCCGGTGGAGCGCTAACCAATAATGCAGGCTATAACATCACGGGCACCGGAACACTGTTTGCAAGTGGTGGTGTCATTAATAACGGTACGATCTCGCCGGGAGCTTCACCAGGCACATTAACCATTGTTGGTGACTACACACAAAATGCATCCGGCCTATTAAACATCGAATTAAATGGCACCACCGCCGGTACCGATTTCGATGTGCTTAATGTCTCTGGAAATGTTGATCTTGCTGGTAATGTGAATGTGACGGAACTCAGTTCATTCATTAGTGGTGGGGAAAGCTTCGAGATTATTAAGGCAGGCTCTATTAATTCATCGACTGCAGCGTTCAACACGCCGGCTGGTGTGAATATGTCAACCGCAGTCAATGCAGCCAATATCACATTATCGGCTAACAGTGTTACTAATAGCTGGATACTTACCGGTAGCGGTAACTGGACTGATGCGAATAACTGGCTACGTGGCGTGCCGACAATCTTCCAGGATATTACGATTGATCAAACGGGTTCGATTACAGTTGATCTTGCTAGCGGAACACAATCGGTTAACAGTATCAACTTTGGTGGTGGGGCAGACGATAGTCTGACAGTTTCTGGTGGTAGCCTGATAATCGGTTCCGGAGGTATGACAGTACCTGCCGCGTCAAACTTTAATATTAGTGGTGGCACGGTATCACTTGTCGGTAATGTGGTGACTAACGGCGGGTTTAACTGGTCGGGTGGCACACTGGCCGGAACGGGTCAGTTCAATGCCAATAACGGTGCCTCTTTAACCGGTTCTGCTACCAAGACATTAAATGGCCCGCAATTTACTGCGACATCCATCACTCTGGGTGATGGTTTGTTTGATGTAAGTGGTGGAACGATTGATTACTCGACACTGTTTAATATTAATTCGAACGGTACGCTTCAATTGTCTGGCGGAACGCTAAATGCGACTAATCCATTTAGTAATGCAGGAACGGTTAACCTGAATAGTAATAATCTGACCTTCTCTGGTCCGGGTGCTACTGTAGTGAATACCGGTACCTTTAATGTTGCATCTGGAACGAGTTTATCATTCAGCGCTGGCGGTGCGGGCACGCATGCGGGCACCTTGAATGTCGCCTCAGGTGGCAGCCTGTCCTTCACAGCCGGCACGCATAGTTTTCAGGATGGTTCCGTTTTATCAGGTGCTGGCACGATCTCATTCTCAGGCGCGAATTTAGGCTTCACCGGTGCAACCAGCGGCCTGACGATAGCTTCAGGCTCTAGCGTCACGTTGGACGGACAAACGGTGAGCAGCGGCGGCGGTAAGATAGTCAACCAGGGCAGTCTGACGCTGAGTAATCAAGCCCTGGGTTTTGGTATTAACCTTGATAACCAGGGTACGTTGACCGCTACTGGAACATCTAACATTGTATCCGGCACGACAACGAATAGTGGCACGATCAACCTGAACGCAGGCGTAATGGATGCAACATCTGGGATAACTCAAACTGCGGGTAGCATTGTGCTCAATGGCGGAGACCTCAGCACAACAGCTGGTTCTGTGACGCTCAGTGGCGGATCGCTAAGTGGTAGTGGAACGATTACTGGTGATGTCTCGAACGATGGTGCTACTGTTGCGCCGGGAGCCTCGGCGGGTTTGCTTAATATAGCTGGTAATTATACTCAGACGAGCAGAGGTGTTCTTGCAATGGAAATTGGAGGCAATGGAACGGCTGGAACAGATTATGATGCACTAAATGTGACTGGTGCTGTATCGCTGAATGGTACTTTAACTGAGACAGTGATTAATGGCTTCGCTGCTGCCGCTGGCGATGCTTTTCACATTATTGATGGTTCAAATATTACTGGAGACTTTTCTAACAAGTCTCTGCCAGTTGGTTATTCGGCTAATGCTACAGCAACGGAATATGTTCTGACATCCGATGGCTCATCAGCAACGTCTACAACCTCGGGAACGAATTCTACCGTTACTCAAACGCAGACGACAACAAATTCAGACAATCAGGCATCTACGCAGACACAGACAACTTCGACGAATTCGTTGAATACGCTTAATAATAATAACGATGGTGGCTCTCAAACATCAGACAACCAAGATGGAACATCTTCAACAACAAACAATAATAACGATGGCTCATCTTCAAATAATAATGATGAAAACGACGATGAGAAGAAGGATTCTAGCAATACAAATACGAATAACGATGATTCAAATGATGGGGCAACGACTACGACTACTTCATCTACAGCAACAAAGACTCTGGTGTGTAAGTAATGAGATTTAAGGTAAGCCAAAAAATCTGTCAGAGCTTAGTGTTGGTGTTCGCTATCGCGATGAGTTCTTTTACTGCGCTGGCTGCAACTCCTGAGCCTGTTGGTGAAGTGCTGTTTTCACGTGGTGTGGCGACTGCGCAGCAGGGTGGTGATATTCCACGCCTGGTAGGTAAAGGTGAAATGGTTTATCAGGGTGATCGCCTGGATACTGCAGAAAAGAGTTTTGCGATTGTTAAATTCAAGGATGGAACCAAAATGACATTGCGTGCCAATACGGCACTAAGAGTTGATGATATCAATGTAAAACAAGGTGAAGAGAATGCTTTAATGTCGCTACTAAAAGGCGGATTACGCTCCATCACAGGGTTTATTAGCAAACGCCGTGATAATGCTTTTCGTATTAAATCCTCGACTGCCACGATAGGAATACGTGGAACTGATTTTGATGCACGCTTATGTGCTGAGGATTGTGCGAGGGAGCAGGCTGGTGCAGAGGATGAGGAAGAAGATTTTACACTCATAGCTACCGCCGCAATGGTAAATGGCAAAGCTTATGTCAAAGGGCTTAATGGGGAAAAGCGACGTTTAAATAAAGGTGGACAGTTACGCAGTGGTGAAACAGTTGAAACTGAAAAATACTCATTCGCTATTTTAGTTTTTAAAGACAATACACGTATATCAGTGAAGGCAGATAGCTCTTTTCTTATTCAGGATTATCAGTATGAAACTGCATCCAGAGGTCAGATTGCCAAAAAGATAAAAGCTAATAATCAGGCGCGATCAGGAGACACTAGTACGAACCAGTCTGCTGTATTCAAGCTCTTGAAAGGTGGCGCACGTATTTTGACTGGCTTAATAGGAAAAATACGTCCAGAAAGCTTCAGTATCACAACTCCAGTCTCAACCATTGGTATACGAGGTACGGATGTGGAAGCGAGTCATCGCAATGGAAAGTCACATACACATGTATGGAGCGGTGAAGTGTTCGTCAAAACATCATCAGGTACTTTGATTATTCGTCAGGGCGAAACCTTATATATTCCAAACAATGGTGTACCTGTTAAGTTACCAAGTATTCCAGTATTTATTGAGAAAGATGAGACGCCAGCGCCTGATAGTGTGAAAGGTAGTGAACAGAGCAAGAATGATGAGAAAAAGGAGACTAAACCAGGTTTATATGTCGCTGTTAGAGATGGTAAGGTCGAGCTGATACAGAAAAATAGTGTGACCGAGGTAAATAAAAATCAGGCGGGTTATGCGGGTAAAACAGGAACGCAGCAATTGCCGAATACACCGACGTTCATGAAGAATGATAAAACACCAACGCCTGGGCAGTTTGATCCAGAGACACAAAAAGTACTCGATGTTATTAAAGATGAGGTGGAAGGCTTAACTTGTAGCTAGACTGAATATGATGGGGGAAATGGGGAAATGGATCAGGGTGATTGCCCAGACGGCGATTGCTTGCATGACAATACCTGTCATGGCAGCAGATATAGCCTTTCGTGTTGCAGGCTACGAGATCGTCGGCGACAGCACTAATCTATCCGACACCCGGATAAAAGAAATACTTGCCCCCTATGTCGGTGAAAAACAGTCTCTATCCAGTTTGCAGCAGGCAGCTGAAGCGCTGGAGCTTGCGATTAAAAAATCAGGTAACGCATTCTATGGTGTGAGCTTACCGCCACAAAAACCGGAAAAAGGCATCATTAAACTGGAAGTTACCGCTTATAAGCTGGCATCCCTAAAAGTAAAGCCGGGCAAGTTCTTTAGTGAAGATAATATCAAGCGGAGTTTACCGGTTTTAAAGGAAGACCAATCTCCTGATATCAAGCAGATGCAGCGAAATTTATATATTTTAAATCAGCATCCATCTAAACAGACCGCAGTTGCCTTTAGTCCTAGCCTGGAGCAGATTGGTAAAATTGATGCTGAGATTAAGGTTCAGGAAACTGACCCACAGCAGATGTATATGTCCATGACGAATACCGGGTCTGAACAGACTGGCAAGATACGTTTATCGACGGGCTATCAGCATAATAATCTATTTGGTAAAGATCATGCGCTGACACTGAGTTACACCACGTCTCCTGGTCACTGGGGAGACGTACAGCAAAAGGGCGCTTTCTATAAGATTCCACTTTACGACTGGGGTAGCAGCTTAACAGCCTATTACACAGAATCGAGCACGAATACTGGTGAGATATCAGGTTTCGCCGTTAGCGGTAGTGGACGTTTCGGTGGCCTTAAGTGGGAATATGCCTTACCACGATACAATGGTGTTGAGCAGGCTCTGACTTTTGGTATCGATGAAAAAGACTTTATTAATAATGTCACCTTTATTCAGTTCAATACGCAGCTCGGCGTCGATATCAGTGCCAGACCGTGGAATGTAGCCTATAAGGCCAAGTGGCAAGATAGCCGTTACAAAGTCGAAGCTCTGTTGGGTTACCGTAGAAATATAGCAGCCGGAAAGAATAATAACGACACGACCTACAATGCTTCGCGCGCAGGGGCTGATAGCGCCTGGAATGCCTGGACTTATAGTCTGAATACCACAGCAACACTGGATAACAAATGGGAAGTAATAGCGCGGTTATCAGGGCAAAACACTGACGAGGCCTTAATTGCTGGAGAGCAGTTTGGTATTGGTGGTAGTGGTTCAGTACGTGGTGCAGGCGAGAGGGTTCTATCTGGTGATAAAGGTATGCAGATGAATCTGGAAGTATGGATGCCAGCTACGAAAAATCCACGTTTGTTTGGTTTCTTTGATGCTGGCACGGTGAGTCTTGTTGAACCCGTACCCGGTACGGATGATAAACAGTCTATATCAAGTGCTGGTTTTGGAGTGCAGTGGTTGTGGAAGCAGAACCTGAGTGTTAACGCCACCTGGGGTAAAGTATTAGACGGTGATGGTGTTGTGGATACAGGGGATAGTAAGTGGCATCTCAATTTGTTTTATAAGTTCTAAAGTTTTCAAGTTACCGTTATTTCCTATCTGGCTGTAAGTAACGATCTTATCGCCATTTTATTGATCTGTATGTACCTGGTTGATTCTCTGCATGGTCTATAGTTGTACTAACAACAATATAGGTTCTATGTCATGCCGATTAATACCGATATTCAGTTATTAAAGCGTCGACGTTGTCGTATCGTCGCGACGCTAGGTCCTGCTACTTCGGAAATAAAAACAATCTCTCAGCTTCTAACTTCAGGCGTTAATGTATTTCGCCTGAATATGTCGCATGGAGACCATGAAGCACATAAGAGCCTGCTTAAGAATATTCGCTCGGCTATTCGTAAAACAGGCATCAATGCTGCGATCATGGCAGATTTATGTGGTCCGAAGATTCGTACGGGTAAGTTTGAAAACGATCAGGTGATTCTGAAACGCCGCGAAAAGGTGATTGTGACCACTCGCAGTGTCCTGGGTAATGAACGATTAATCCCATCACAATATAAGCGTCTACATCAGGATGTCGTTAAAGGGCAGCGGATTTTGTTGAATGACGGTTTGCTCGCACTGGATGTATTAAGTGTTCAGGGAAGTGAAATAAGTTGTCAGGTTGTGCATGGTGGAAAGTTATCAAACCATAAAGGCATTAATCTTCCTGACTCCATTGTCTCCGCGCCAGCGCTGACAGCGAAAGATAAAAAAGATGCGGCGTTTGCACTTGAGCAGGGTGTTGATTACCTGTCATTGTCATTTGTTCGAACGGCAAAAGATATCTTGCAGTTAAGACGTATCATTCAATGTTCCGGCTCCAGTACCCATATCATTGCCAAGATAGAGACGCCGCAGGCATTGGAGAATATTACTGAAATTATGGATGCCTGTGATGCCATCATGGTTGCTCGTGGTGATCTCGGTGTAGAGTTAAAACCTGAAGAGGTTCCTGTCGCGCAGCTACAGTTAATTGATCAGGCACGCAAATCTAATCGGCCCGTGATTGTTGCAACTCAGGTGCTGGAATCCATGATTGAAAATCCACGTCCAACTCGTGCTGAAATTTCAGATATATCTTATGCCGTGAGTTCAGGCGCGGATGCCTGCATGTTGTCGGCAGAAACTTCAGTAGGTAAATACCCGGTTTCTGCAATCAAGACGATGGATCGTACCATCCGTTTTACGGAGTCTTATCAGTGGCGCGCTGGCGTCTTTGGAACCTTTGGGCTTGAGCGTGAAAATATGCCACCGCTGGCATTTGGTGATGCCATTTCAAACGCGACTTCTCAGCTATCAAATGACTTATTGGTCAGAGCGATTGTGGTTATAAGTCGTAGCGGGATGTCGGCGGTTACGGTGAGTGCCGCACGCCCTTCGGCACCGATTATTGGTGTTACTGATAATGTATCTGTAGCGAGTAAGATGGAGCTGATGTGGGGTGTCATCCCTCGTATGTGTAAATCAGTAGAGCTGAATGATGTGAATCGCTTGTCGAGAGGTTATGCGCTGGATTTAAAACTTGCTAAGCAAGGCGACTATATTATCGTAGTTCAGGGCTTCCATGCGGATAGCGCCCTCAATGCCCCTGGTGTCAGTGTTCTAAAAATCTAGCCTTCATTCAGCTTCCGTTCAGCTTACCTTCCTTAGAATGATGTCATCTTTTAAATAGAGTGGAGATGTTATGAAACTTACTACAACACTAGTTAGCGCATTATTCGTATTGTTAAGCCTGTCAGCGAATCAGCTTTACGCAGAAGAGTCATCGAAGATTGAAGAAGTTAAAGTGGCTCAGGCAGACAGTTCGACAAAGCCTGATTCGAAGAAAGAAGAAGCCGAACCAGAGTGCGATTAAGTCATTATCACAAGCTAAGATCTTTCAGCCCTTCACTCAGTGAAGGGTATTTTAGTTCTATATTGAAAGCTTCTAACAAGGGCTTGTTTGAAATTCGCCGTGATTCACCCATATAAGACAGCATGCCTTCTGATAGTTGTTCCTTCGCTATGCTGAGTGATATTGCCGGTGGATGAGGGAGCTTTAAAGCATCAGCAACCTGCATGAAATAATCATACATGGTGCTCGGATTGCCATCAGTGACGTTATAAATTCCACTAACCTTTGTATTGGTTAGAGCTGACTCGCATATAGAAACGAGATCCAATGCATGGATTCGATTGGTATAAGGCGAGTCTTCTTTATTCACAATCGGCTGACCACTACGTATACGAGCGATGGGTAATTTATCTGGCCCATATATGCCTGCAACACGCAGTATCGTGACCGGAATCTGTTTCGCATTGCAGAAGGTTTGCAGTTGCGTCTCTGCATCAATCCGTCGATAGGCACGATCAGCCTGTGGATTAACCGGGGCTGATTCATCAATCCATTCGCCGGCGCAGTCACCGTAAACGCTGGTCGTGCTGATATATATAAACTTTTCAGGCCGGTGAGTTGTTAGTGACTCGATGAAGTGAGTCATGCGTGTATCGCTTTTGCCGTTACGCGGCGGTGGCGCCAGATAAATGACTCGTTGCCCGATTAGGTTTAATTCATCCAGTGGCTTATCCAGATCAATAACCTGACAGGGAATCTGCTGTGATTCGCATTCATTGAGACTTTCTTTACTACTAACATAACCAGTTATGGGTATGTTCTGGGCACTTAATTGTCTTGCCAGTAATTTTCCAATGAATCCGCAACCAATAATGCTGACTGGACTATGCATTATTTAAAAGTTTATCGAGTTCTTTGCTTCGGTCTAATTCCAGTAAGTCGTCAAAGCCACCAATATGTTTATCGTTAATAAAGATCTGTGGCACTGACTTTTGGCCACAACGTTCGATCATTGCAGTTTTTTCCAGTGGGTACAGGTCGAGTGTATATTCTTCGTACTCGATTTCTTTACCATCCAGAAACTCACGTGCGGCAACGCAGTGACGACAAAAGCTGGTTGCATAGAGTTCGATTTTGGCAGACATAATTAATGTATTGGTGGTTTAAGGTAGTTCTACTTTCTGTGGTGGATTCCAGTCCTGGCCACGATGTTCTGCAACGACGGTGGTGTAGATGCCGCCACGAACATTGAATTCTGCAGTGAGGCGCATGAATCGTGGATCAGTTGCCACAGCGAGGTCGCTCAAAATTTCGTTGGTCACGGCTTCATGGAATGCGCCCTGTTCACGGAATGCCCATACATACAGTTTGAGTGATTTGAGCTCGACACATAGCTGGTCCGGGACATATTCAAGCGTCAGTGTCGCAAAATCCGGCTGACCGGTCTTTGGGCACAGACAGGTGAACTCGGGTATGTCGATTCGAATCGTATAATCCCGATCCGGGTTCGGATTTTCGAAGGTTTCGAGTTCTTTAGTGGGTTGTGTGCTCATCTTTTTCATCCGCAGAAAAAATTTGTCCAAAATTAGTCGATGACAGGTCTTTAGGCTGCTTCGTCATCGACAAAGAGACGGGAAGATACTAACATTCGTCGCCTTTCTCAATGGAATTGAGTCGTTAGCAGCTAATGCGCCTTAAGAAGATCAAAATCGCCGGTTTTAAGTCATTTGTCGACCCGACAACCGTTACATTCCCCCAGCAATCTTATGGGTATTGTGGGTCCGAACGGCTGTGGTAAATCGAATGTGATCGATGCCGTGAAATGGGTGATGGGTGAATCTTCCGCCAAGACACTGCGTGGCGAGACCATGGCTGATGTTATCTTCAGTGGTTCCACCAGCCGTAAACCGGTTGGTATAGCATCGGTCGAACTCATTTTTGATAACAAAGAAGGCAAGCTCGGTGGTCAGTACGCTACTTTCAATGAAATTTCAGTGAAGCGCACAGTATCTCGTGATGGTTCGTCACAATATGGGCTCAACGGTACAAAGTGTCGTCGTCGTGATATTACCGATGTCTTCCTGGGTACAGGCCTGGGTGCGCGCAGTTATGCGATTATTGAGCAGGGTATGGTTTCCAAACTGATCGAAGCGAAGCCAGAAGAGCTACGGGTTTATCTGGAAGAGGCAGCCGGTATATCCAAATATAAAGAACGTCGTCGTGAGACTGAAAATCGGATTAAACACACGCGAGAAAATCTGGAACGCCTGACCGATCTACGTGAAGAGCTGGAAAAGCAGCTCAATCACCTGAAGCGTCAGTCAGAAGCTGCTGAGAAATATAAGACATTTAAGCAGGACGAACGTAAATACAAATCTGAATTGCTGGCACTACGCTGGAAAGGACTAGATGACAAGGCCACCCAACGTGAGCAGGCGATACGAGAAAAAGAGAATGTTTTCGAAAGTGCTGTTGCTGATCAACGCGAGTTAGAAACCGGTATTGAAAAATCTCGTCAGGAACACACTGGTGCCGGCGAAGCGATGAATGTCGTACAGGCTCGTTTCTATCAGCATGGTTCTGAAATTACGCGTCTCGAAGCGGCGATTAAACACACACGAGAAACCCACCAACAGCAACAGGAAGAACTGGAACGCCTTGAAAAGCAGTGGTCTGAGGTAACGAATCACCTGCAGCAAGATGAAGAAAGCCTGAAAAATATCGATACCCAGCTGACCGAAGGCGAGCCCAAATTACAGGAAGCCCGCGAACAGCAGGAAGCTTTCCGTGAGTCCTTATCCAGTGCAGAGCAGGCGATGCAGCATTGGCAACAGCAATGGGATGAACAGCAGAAAGAATTAGCGGTAGCAACGCAGTCGGTTCAGGTTGAAACCACGCGGATTGATCATATCCAGCGTCATTCAGATCAGATACAGGAACGCTTACAGGCGACGGAAGAAGAACAGAAGAATCTCGGAGAATCCTCGCTGGATCAGGAGTTAAAACAACTTCAGGTATTGCAGGAACAGCTCTCTGATAAAGAGTCACAGTTACAGGCATCGTTAGAACAGAAAGTTGAAGCGATGGCCGAACAACGCGCAAAGAATAGTGAGCTGGCGGCACAGCAGGACGATATTCGAGAAACCCTGCAACAAAACCGTGCGGAGCTGGCGACACTGCAGTCTGTACAGAAAGCAGCCTATGGCGGCAAAAATGAACAGGTTTCATCCTGGCTATCTCAGCAGGGACTAGCAGATGCGCCGCGTGTAGCACAGGGTCTGGATGTTGATGAAGGCTGGGAACAGGCCGTTGAAGCTGTTTTAGGTCATTATCTTGAAGCGGTTTGTGTGGATGATGATTCATCTCATGCGATGCAGTTAAATGCACTGGAAGAAGGTCGCATTAGTCTGGTTCGTCAGGGAGTTGCATCAGCAGCATCGGATGATCGTTTATTACTGAAGAGAGTCAGAGCGAGCAGCGATATTTCTGACCTTCTGCATCAGGTCTATGCGGCCGATGATCTTTCACAAGCGTTATCAATGCGCGATAGCCTGCCCGAAGGCGCAACAGTCGTGACTCGAGATGGAATTTGTCTAGGACGCAGTTGGGTTCGAATCTCTGTTGAACAGGGTAAAGAAGGTATCCTGCAGCGTGAACAACATATCAAACAGCTTGAGCAGGATGTTCAACGGCTGGAAGGTGAATATCAGCAGGCGACTGATCAACTGCAAGCAGGCAGAGAAAATTATCAGAAGCTGGAGCAGCAGCGTGATGGTATTCAGAATGATATTAATGCACTGAATCGCCAACTTGCTGAGTCTCGTGCTGAGATCGCGAGCCGTGAAAATAGTTTGCGCCAGCTTGCAGAGCGCGCACAGCGTTTAGTGGCCGAGGCCGACAAAATACGTCAGCAAATCCAGCAGGAAAAACAGGAACTTAAAGAAGCTGAAGAAAAACTAGCTGCTTCAAAAACTCATCAGCAGGAGCTGGAAGAAAAGCGTGATGCCCTGGTCGCCGAGCGTGAGACGCTTGTTCAAGATCTGGAGCAGAAACGTCGCCAGTCCCATGAGACCAGCGATCAGGCACACCAGATTGCTGCACAAATGGAATCGCTTCGCAGTCAGCAAAATTCAATGCAGCGTCATCATGAGCGTATGCAGGATCAGCAGCGTCAATTGCAGGAACGTAAGCAGCAATTACAACAGGCTATGAACAGTGATGATCAGCCACTGGATGAGATGGAAGCACAACGTGCAACTTTACTGGAAGAGCGTCAGGGGATTGAAAGTGAGTTGAAGCAGGCTCGCCAACTGGTTGAGGAAATCGATCATAAAATGCGTGATCAGGAACGCCAGCGCCATCAGATCGAGCAGGCAGTACAGGATAAGCGTGTTGCAGTAGAACAGGCGCGTATGGCCTGGCAAGAAATCAAAGTACGTTGTCAGGGTATTGCAGAGCAATTATCCGAAACAGATCAAAATGCAGAAACATTACTTAAAGAACTTGATCCAGAAGCAACCGAGCAGGCCTGGGCAGAAGAGCTGGGGCGTATTGAGCGTCGTATCACGCGTCTTGAGGGTCCAATCAACCTGGCGGCGATTGAGCTAGCTCAGCAGGCAGCCACACTAGGTGTCGGCCAATCATCAAGGGAGAGAGGGGGGGCGTGACAACCAGCCTCGCTAGCTCAGCAGGCAGCCACACCAAGGTGTCGGCCAATCATCACGTGACAACCAGCCTCGCTAGCTCAGCAGGCAGCCACACTGGAGGTGTCGCCCAATCATCACGTGACAACCAGCCTCGCCAGCTCAGCAGGCAGCCACACTAGGTGTCGGCCAATCATCACGTGATAACCAGCCTCGCCAGCTCAGCAGGCAGCCACACTAGGTGTCGGCCAATCATCACGCTAGCTTCAGCCTCGCCAGCTG
>CALODD010000049.1:0-32613 GCA_942491945.1 uncultured Gammaproteobacteria bacterium
TGTAAACCCGGATAACAGTTCAGATGTTACATCTTCATTAATCATGTCTATATCTGAGTTTTCAGTAGTCTTGAGCCCCAAATTCGTAGTATTCCACAGAAGTTTCCAACTGTCTGCTACTCAATTATCATCTCCGGAGGTAACAAGCTGAGTTGGCCTAGACAATCTGCAGGTTGACATTGTTTATTATGATCATGCGCTTTTGCTGTTATGCCATAATTTCGTGATTACCAGTGAGTGGAAAAATGGGCAAAAGTTTAGTTTAGTTTAACTATTTTATTTAGTTTAGTTAAAAGTATAGCTGTTTTAGTTAGAACTGTTTTAGTTTAACTAAATAGTTTTAGTTGAAAAAAAACAAATTAAAGTAAATTAAATCTAAATAAATTATAAGCTTTTTTGCATAAGTTAATTTAGTGTTAAATTTACTTAACATGCAACATTTCTACTAATGCACCAGTAATGCTGCCACCCAGAACACACCCGGTGCAATCTCACGCAAGGTATTCAGTTCAGGACCCACACCCAAAGGAAACAAACTTATTGCAATAATAAAGAAAAACACCGTCGTCAGGATATCTGAGCGGTTGCGCATTGCCAGCAGTAAATCGCGCATAACAACTGTATAGAAGGCCTTAAACATCACCATCCTTTTCCAGCCAAGCCGTAATTGCTTGACTTCACCAGTGGTCAGGCCTACATCCTGATGAGTGGTAAGAATAACCATCCCACCAGTCTCAACATGCTTGGCAATTACCGTCTGTAGAAAATCGACAGCTGCCTTATCCAGTGCAGTAAACGGCTCATCTAGCAACCATAAGGGTGACTTGCTGAGTAATAGCCTTGCCAGGCTAACTCGCCGTTTCTGCCCTTGCGAAAGCACGCCAACAGCAAGATCTTCATGGCCGTATAGCCCCATTTTTTCTAGCACCTGCCATAATTCATCGTCACTGACATCCAGACCATCGAGCCGGCTTAGTATGCGCAGATTTTCTACAGCGGTAAGATCTGCCTTGATACCATTCAGGTGCCCAAGGAACAGCATCTCCTGCGCAAATTCATCGCGCTGTCGACGAATATTCGTTCCTTTCCAGCTAACAACACCCTGACTTGGCTTAATTAGTCCACAGAGGGTGCGCAGCAGGGTCGTTTTCCCGCTGCCGTTATGCCCCAGCAAATGCAGCAGTTCCCCCGTGTTGAGGCTGAAACCCAATTCCGAGAACAGGCTGCGGTCACCGCGTATAACTTCCAGGTTGTTGACTTCAAGCATGTTGTTATTCGAGTTTAGGATTAAGTCTGAATTTGCGGAGGATTAAAAGCAGGATTGCCAAATGTGCGATTCACCCGCCATGCAATCAAATGCATGGATGGGAAAACAGGAGATTCTATGCTTTTATAGAGAAAACTTCGAGCCATGCTTTAACTGACATTTTCTCAGGTATGTAGTTCCAGTAATTCAGACCTGAGTAATTCTGCTCGATCACGCAATTCAGCAGCTTTTTCAAATTCCAGGTTCTGTGCACAGTCGAGCATTTCTTTTTCTACCTGCTTGATCATTTTTGCCTTCTCTGAAGGAGAAAGCTTTTTATAGGCAGCTGTCTCCTCCGCGGCTTGCACCATCGCCGGCGATCTCCTGCTATATGGACCACTGCGCCTGCCGCCGATGCCTTCGATAATATCCTTTACCTTCTTTTCAACGCCTTTTGGTGTAATTCCGTGTTCAATATTGTGCTTTTCCTGCTTCTGTCGGCGTCGTCTGTTCTCTGAGATTGCCGCTTTCATCGAATCTGTTTCTTTATCTGCATACAGAATCGCCCTGCCATTGATGTGGCGGGCAGCACGACCGATAGTCTGAATCAATGAGCGGGTCGAACGCAGAAATCCTTCTTTATCGGCATCGAGTATTGCGACCATTGAGACTTCTGGAATATCGAGACCTTCCCGCAACAAATTAATGCCAACCAAACAGTCAAATTCCCCTGCACGTAAATCACGAATAATTTCGACACGTTCAACGGTATCAATGTCAGAATGCAGGTAGCGGACGCGAATCCCATGCTCCTGCAAATAGTCGGTCAGGTCTTCAGCCATGCGCTTGGTCAGCGTTGTCACCAGGATACGTTCACCAATGGCGGCAAGCCGGTTGATCTCTGACATCACATCGTCAACCTGGGAAGCTACCGGACGCACCTCCACTATTGGATCCAGCAACCCTGTCGGACGCACAATCTGTTCGACAACACTTTGACTGTGATCTGCCTCATATTGCGCAGGTGTAGCTGAGACAAAAATCGTCTGCGGCATCAGTGCCTCAAATTCATCAAATCGCAATGGCCGGTTATCGAGCGCAGATGGCAGCCGGAATCCATACTCTACCAGCGTTTGTTTCCGCGACCGGTCACCCCGGTACATCCCTCCAATCTGCGGGATAGTGGCATGCGACTCATCAATAAACATCAATGCATTTGGTGGCAAATAATCCAGCAGTGTCGGTGGTGGCTGGCCCGGTGCACGGCCAGACAGGTAGCGAGAATAATTTTCTATTCCATTCGTATATCCAAGCTCCTGCATCATTTCGAGATCAAACATTGCTCGCTGTTCGAGTCTTTGCGCCTCTAGTAGCTTGTTCTGTGAACGCAGTTCGGACAGCCTCTCTGTTAATTCAATCTTTATTTGCTCCACAGCATCCAGTACTCGCTCACGGGGGTGACATAGTGCGACTTCGGGTAAATGGTGGTGCGCACCCGCTCTGCCAGCGTTTCACCGGTCAATGGATCAAATTCACTAAGACGTTCAATTTCATCACCAAAAAGCTCGATTCGGGTCGCGGTGTGCTCTTCCTCGGCCGGGAAGATATCGATCACATCACCGCGCACACGAAAATTCCCGCGCTCCAGCACCTGGTCGTTACGTGTGTATTGCATCTCGGCCAGGCGTTTTAGAATTGCTCGCTGATCCAGTATATCGCCCTGCTTCAGGTGCAGAATCATATCGTGGTAAGCTGCAGGATCACCAAGACCATAAATAGCCGATACAGTTGCCACAATAATGACATCATCCTGCTCCAGCAGTGCCTTGGTAGCAGATAAACGCATTTGTTCTATTTGATCATTAATCGCTGCATCCTTCTCGATAAACGTATCAGATGACGGCACATAGGCTTCGGGCTGGTAATAATCGTAGTACGAGACGAAATATTCGACCGAATTTTCAGGAAAAAAATCACGAAATTCTGAATATAACTGGGCGGCGAGCGTCTTGTTATGCGCCATCACAATTGCTGGCCGACCGGTCTGCATAATAATGTTCGCCATCGTGAAGGTCTTGCCAGAACCCGTTACTCCGAGCAATGTTTGCCACGCTTCCCCGTTCTCAAGACCTTCGACCAGTTCTCTAATCGCATTGACCTGGTCGCCGGCAGGTTCGAACTCTGTATGTAGATTGAAGGCACTCATTGTTTACCGTGAAAATATATATTTCAGATTCATTTTCGTTATAGATGATCGGTGATAATTGTCGTATTATTGTGCAGTTAATTTTCAACCAGCAGCAGTATAACAGCGACCGCATATCAACCGTATATCAGGAGCAGATAACTTGAGCATCAGTCTCTCAAACCGCGTACAAAGCATAAAGCCTTCGCAAACTCTTGCCATCACCGCCCGCGCCAAGGAACTTAGGGCCCAGGGCCTCGATATAATCGGTCTCGGTGCCGGCGAGCCTGACTTCGATACACCGGATCATATTAAAGAGGCAGCCATTCAGGCAATCCGTGACGGCTTCACCAAGTATACCGCGGTTGATGGAACGCCAGGTCTGAAACAGGCCGTGATCGACAAGTTCAAGCGCGACAACGGTCTAGATTATGAAATGAACCAGATACTGGTTTCTGTCGGCGGCAAACAGACCAGTTTCAACCTGCTGCAGGCACTGATCAACCCCGGTGATGAAGTTATCATTCCTGCTCCCTACTGGGTGTCTTACCCCGATATGACGCTGCTTGCGGAAGGTGTGCCGGTAATCGTATCTGCTGGTATTGAGCAGGCCTACAAAATATCGCCAGAGCAGTTAGAAGACGCGATTACAGATCGTACCCGGTTAATATTTATCAATAGCCCGTCAAATCCAACGGGTGCCGTGTATAGCCGCGAAGAGCTCGCGGCTCTCGGTGAAGTGCTAAAAAAGTATCCTGATATCCTGATTGCTACAGATGATATGTACGAACATATTCTCTGGACAGACTCTCCATTCGTCAATATCGTCAATGCCTGTCCAGAACTCTATGATCGCACCATCGTCATGAATGGTGTCTCGAAAGCCTATTCGATGACAGGCTGGCGCATCGGTTACTGTGGTGGCCCGGCCAACCTGGTCGCAGCAATGAAGAAGACCCAGTCCCAGAGCACATCAAACCCCTGCTCTATCTCCCAGGTCGCCGCTGAAGCAGCGCTGAATGGAGACCAGGGTTGCATTGCACCGATGTTAAAGGCCTTCAAAGAACGGCATGATTTTGTCGTTGGGCGGCTGAACGCAATAAATGGCGTCAAATGTCTGCCATCCGACGGCACCTTTTACGCTTTTGCCGATTTCCGCGAGGCTATAGCCAACAGGGATGGTATCAATAATGATCTTGAACTGGCTGATTACCTGCTAAATGAGGCGAAAGTTGCATTGGTACCCGGTTCCGCCTTTGGTGCAGAGGGTTATATGCGCCTATCATATGCCACCAGCATGGAAAACCTGGACCAGGCGCTGTCTCGAATTGAATTAGCGTCTAAGCCAGTAAGATTTAGTGATTAGTTGTTATTATATGCAGTAATTCAGGTACAACGGCTTGACCAGTTCAGCCTGTATCAGTAATATTCGCGCTCCACAATTCCCCGATAGCTCAGCTGGTAGAGCAAGTGACTGTTAATCACTGGGTCGGCGGTTCGAGCCCGTCTCGGGGAGCCATATATAGCAAGGACTTACAGCCATTTAGGTGTGAGTCCTTTTTTAATTCTACTGCTGATTGTGCCATTGTGCCGGAACTCGTTGTGCCACAAAATTTTTTAGCACAAAAAAAGCCCTGCAAGAATTAACTCACAGGGCTGATTTCGTTATCGGTCGCAAGGGGACTTAACGAACGACCAAGAAAAACGTTAAACTTTTAAACACCAGCAGAACGTTTTAACCAATGTGTTGTATCGATCGGTTGAAACTGCAGCCAGGAGCGGTCAAATTTTGCAGAAACAAGAACCGCCCCGAAGGGCGGCTCGTCTATCATCTGTAAGCGGTCGCAAAGTCAAAGTCCGCCCACCTGATGGTCGGTTAATAAAGCCCTAGTTTCCGGTAGGCATCGGAAGCTTGACACCTTCCTTCTCAAGTTGTTCGCGGATTTGCTTAAAGCGGAAGTACTTAGTGAGCGTGATCGGACCCGAGTAACCCTCACTCTGAAGTTTCCGCGGCGGATACTCCACATAGGTTTTCATTTTCTCTTCAATCGCCTGAGAGATGGTGACCAACGTCCATGTTCTCTCAGTGTAATTGTTCATAAAGATGTCATAGCGTTCCTGGGGGTCCGCCCAAAGGTCAAACACCTGAGGTACCGTGGCCACGTACTTCTCAGGACCTTTCCAGCCTTGGTTGGAGTCCACAGCGAGTCCACCGGTAGCCTGGCCGTTGTCACCACGAAGATTGAATAACGCCTTGTAGTTGCCCACTCTCGCCGCGCCGGGAGACAGCTCATTTTCGGTGAAATAGAACCACTCGTTGCGCTTAGACTTGCCTGTGCCGGTCAGCGCGGGTGTCATGTCATAGCTATCGAAGATAATCGGTTGATCCTCACGGTCATTCTTCGGCAGATCGACGCCTGCAACGGACGCAAAGGTCGCCATCAGGTCGAGGCCGCCGAGGATGTCGTGATTCTTCGACCCGGCCTTGATCTTGCCAGGCCATATGGCGATGGCTGGTACTCGATTTCCGCCCTCGCGCACAGTACCTTTGGTACCGCGAAACGGCGTATAGCCGGCATCAGGATAAACGTCCTGCCAGGCACCGTTGTCGGTGGTGTAGAACACCAGCGTATTCTTATCCAGACCAAGCGCACGCAGTTTATCCATGATCCGTCCGATGCGAGTATCAAGCTCCACGATGGAGTCCGCATACTTGCTCTTTGACAACGATTTATGCTCGAACTCGGGAGCAGGCATGTTGGGCTGGTGGACCTTCATGAAATTGACGTTGATGAAGAACGGCTTGTCGGACTTGGCCGCCGTGTCCAGGAACTCCAGCGCCGCTTTCTCGACGTAACTGTCGAAAAAGGGGATGCCGACGACGCCATCGGGGTATTCTTTAGTACTTTTATCAGGCTCGTTGACATACTGACCATTGACCATGAAGTCTGTCGTAGGCTTCTCACCTGCCTTGCCAGACAACGCACCTTTGGTGACTTTCTGGAAAAAGGCGCGCAACTTCGGATCCATGTCAGGGAACCACGTCGGATCGCCATAGGTGTAGGCGTTGAGGTGGTAGAGACCGACATATCTCATCTCATCGTAACCCTGAGCATTTGGAAGCGCATAGTCGTCCTCGCCCAGATGCCACTTGCCGGTGAAGTAGGTCTGGTAGTCCGCCTTTTTAAGTACCGACGCCAGAGTCCATTCCGCTGCAGGCAGACCCCCTCCCTGCCCCTGAAAGGCCACCGTGGTCATTCCACTGCGGTTGGGAATACGGCCCGTTTGCATGGCAGCTCGACCCGGTGTGCAACTCGGCTGAGCATAGAATGAATGCAGCGTTATGCCGTCCTCAGCCATGCGGTCAATATTGGGTGTCGGCATACCACGCCCCTCACCTCCTCCGTAGGGACCAAGGTCTCCATATCCGGTGTCATCGGATACGATTAAGAGGATGTTAGGCTTGTCATTCTGTTGTGCAATGGCGGGCATACTCGGCAAAAGTAACAGCATCGCCAGCCAGCTAAATAGTTGTTTCATACTTATCTCCTCAGTATGGTTGGAAAATAACACGCTTCTATTTTTGTCGCTTTACTTAAAATGATGAGCTTGAAATATATCAGAACTACGGATTATCTTAGTTAAACTTATATTAACTATATGCTTACTACAAAACTAAGATACTAACACTTAAAAAATATCACTAACTAACTTGAAAATGACCGCTCTGGGTTGCGGACATCTCAATCAGCCTAATCCTGCAGCAGTTCTTCCCTGATTATCTGCACCTCTGCTGGCGCATAAATACCTACCCTGCCGTTCTCCGATACCGTGATGGTGATGAGTTCAATATCGGGGTGTTTCAGTATGATGGACTCGCCTGGTTTTCTGGTCAGTACTAGCATGATTCAACTCTCCTTAGTTTTACTTAATCTACCAGGCTGATTTCAGAAAAGATGTGACAGTTTGCTAGAATGCTTACTGGTACATGATGTACCTACCTAACAAAAGGAGATTGTTATGCTAGTGCTTACACGCCGTCCTGGCGAATCACTTGTTTTCGCCTTTCCTGGTGATCTGGATATTGATCCAATAACTGTTACCGCTCTGGATAATGGGAATTGGTATTAAAGCACAGTATGAAGTGGAAATAGTGAGGGCTGAGTTACTTGATGAGGCAAAATCTGTAGAAGTTATTTCTGGCTAAATCCAGGTTACGCAGGTAGCCAAACAGTAAACAGCAGGCTGCAAAGTTACAGTAGGTCTATACTAGAGAACCGTTCCATCGTTGGATTCAATTCCTTTATCAACTCTTGAGCGAGAGAAAAAGGAAGCACAATAGGCGTTGTTGTTTCTCCGTTTTGCTGTTGGAAGGTTATTGTAATCAGTTCTTGTTCTGGCGAAGCATCAAGTGTGTAAGATTTTGCGAGTAGAGCGTCCATATGAGTCACCTGAAATGTTGAATTTAGTGTGGGAATTAAATTCTAGCATGATGGCGGCACCTGTCATTATCTATTCATCAAAATCTTGAACTGAATTTGCTTTAGGATTGAGCTGCCATTAATTGGTTGGAGGCAGCCAGGTAGCGCGAAATGCCCGCTGTTTGTTAGTAGTTGCCTTTTATGGCGTCGTTAGGTTGCTGCACGAAGCTGCAACATGGCAGATGATATGACGCGAATAGAAGAGCGCAGAAAAAGCCAGACCAGCCCTAACGCGACCACTGTATCAGGCCAGCCTGAACCTGTTAGCCAAACCGCACCAGCCGCAACAAAAACCGAAAGATTAGATGCGATGTCGTTTCGTGAACACTCCCACACTGAACTCATATTCACATCTTCATTACGATGTCGCCAAAGTAAGTATAGACAAAGAGAATTTGCTGCGAGACCGAGAAGACTGAACACACCCATAACTTCGAAGATGGGGATGCTTGGGACAAAGAGCTTATAGACTATTTGAGCAGCCACTGCGCAGGCAGCTAAAAATATAAGTCCGCCCTTAAACAATGCGACTTTAGCCTTGGTACTAACGCCCCGCGAAACCGCGAACAGGCTAAGACCATAGGTCAAGGCGTCTCCAAGGTTATCAAGGCTATCAGCCAGTAGAGCGGTGGAACTGCCATACAGCGCAGCTACCAGTATTACCAGAAACATAACAGCGTTGACAGCGAGAACAATTCGCAGCGTTCCTTGCTGCCTTTCACGCAGGACGTCAATTGAACAATCGTCATCGCAACAACCACTCACACCGAAAGCCTCATAAGATTATTACTTATCAACAATATCTGATGACATCCTGAAATTTTACGTGTTTGGATATATAACATATTGTGGAGATTGTGATGAACCAGAAAGGTGGAATGCACAGTCGTGAGCAGGCATTTAGCCTGGCTCAAAAAGGACGGCTTGCGGCCAATAGTTGACTTTCATAGTGGCTGCGCTGGACCACATGAGCCAGCCACACGTGCGAGTAGGCTCATCCTCTCGTAAACGGATGGGCATCATATCATTTGCAACTCAACGACGTTCTGGAATTGGCTGACTATATAATAGGTCTCTACTTCCAGTTGCAACAGAGCGCAGTCAGCCGATGTAACGAAATACTTCAGTTCCGGATTTTTGCGAAGGTATATCTGCAGCAGTTCGTCGTGGCGTGCGCCATTGACTTCACTGACTGTGCCATAGGCAGATATGGCTATGGTATCGTGATAATCGGTAGACTTGTTGGTTCGATTGTCGATGAGCAACGAGACGCGGGGATTTGCCAATAGGTTTGTGTGTTTCTGAGTCGCCCGGTAGGTCGCGAACACGATCCAACGCAAGTCTGGCGTGACGGCGAAGGCCATCAAACTGGTGTAGGGTTGCTGATCATGCTGAGTCGCCAACACCCCTTGGGCCTGGGAATCCAACAGGATTTTAACCGTCTGTCGCAATTTCTCCGGTGTCGTCATATCAAAACCGTTGTGGAATTGGCTATATGAGGTCGACTGCAAGGGGCGCCCAACCAGGGCGAGGTGCTGTTGCCATCTTTTAAGGAAATCCCATTTAAGAGTAAACTAAAGTTCCCGATTCGGCCAGTTACGGTCATTCAGCTTTCAAACACTCTGCTCCTGAATTGAGCTTGATTGGTGGTCTTTACTCGGACAACTCTTCCCCCGAACCGCCTGCTTGCTTAGGAAGATCCTTGAATTTTGGCAGACCATCTTTGAGTGGCAACACTGCCTCCTGATAATTAACATGTATGGCTGGCTTAAACGATAAGCCGTTTATCATTGCTGCAGGTACGTCTGTAAGCCCCATTTCAGGATGCTCAGTGAACAGGTGACCGCCACATTGCGTGCACCATTTTCTATGGCTCTGGGGTGTTTTACTGTAAGTTCCAATGCTCTCGCTACCACTCGTAATCTGTACCGAATCTGGCTTCCAGAGGGTAAAGGCACTGACAGGGCTTGCTGCCCAGTGTCGGCACGAGTCGCAGTGGCAATATGCCATCATTTCCGGCATCCCGCTGAATGATAGTTTAACTGATCCACAAAAGCACTTGCCTTGATAGCTATTCCCATCGCTCATGAGAGTCCTCCATTTTATCCAGATTAGTATCTATTTTTTATCATCAATTGCTGTATACCATAATATTTGTGCAAAATCTGTGGATAATTACACGATAAGCTATCAGCAAGTACAGAATGTAAAAGAATCAATAAGTGCTTGATGAACCCATAAAAATCCACCGAAGGTAGCTATCTAAAGGCCTGCTAACGGCTGCGGTAAGTGGACCCAATGCAAGGAGCGCAAGCGAGGCGGCACTGGGTCCACTTGAACGCACACGTTAGGCGGCGCGCAACTCTCTCGGTTGGACCTCAATCTCTGATCTGGGACATCCACCACTCAGGTCTCTCAGTATATCCCAGGAATCAACCGATAGCGCACGCGTCGTGCATAGTCTCGATAGCCCGGTAACTCTTCCTGTAAAGTCTGGTCTTCAAGTACGGTTCTAATCACCGCGATGATTGATGCCACCGCCGCAGGAATCAGTGTCCATACCGAGCCCAGAGCAAGAACAATACCGAACAGTGCAAGAATATTTCCGGCATAACCCGGATGCCGCACAAACCGGTACGGGCCACTGTCACACACCACATGCCCTCGATCCGTCTGAATGCGCACCACGCTGGAGAAAAAGCGGTTCTCTGCCAATGCCCATGCAGCGAAAGCGTATCCGAGCGAGATCAAAATGAAGCCAATCACGATGAGCCATAGCGGAAATTCGGAGGACCAGTTATAGCGGTGGTCCAGCCCTGCTACAATGACCATAGGGAACCCGACACTCACCGCCATCAGTGGAGCAAGCACTTTGTCCCAGGCTTTTGCGTTTTGGATATTTTCAATATTTTGTCGTTCGGATGTTAATCCGGGATGTCGTTGTTCCGCCCACATGCGCCCACCAATACCAGCGGCCAAGATCAGCATGGAATATAGCCACGCCTGCCACCAGCCGAGGTCCCCACCGCATATCAATAAAATCAGCGGGATTAGGAGATACACCACAACTAATCTGATCCACTGGCGAGGGGATACTGTTTGAGCTGCCTCTTCACTAACCGTCTTCGCTGACATGTCATTCCCCAAAATAAAATGGATTTGAGTGTGTGCCTAACGTGTGAGATTAGCCGCCGCGTTTAGCGGTCGGCTGGAGCGTCTTGTAATAAATTTCGTTCGTTTTCTTTGTCGTGCCATATTCTCAATATATAAATTACTTCATCGGTTATAAGATAGCGAACAGTGTAATCATTTATATAAAGATCACGGATTTTTGCTGGATCTGGCGCCTTCAATACGGGCAAACCAATTTCTGGAAATTGCTTTAACTTGTATACACCTTCTTGAAGGTCTATGGCTATTCGACGGGCAGCAAATGGATTCTTATTCTCAACAAATTCCACCACCCTTTGGAGATCAGTCACCGCCTCAGGCGAATACTTTATTTTCATTATTTTGGTGCTGATTTACGATCGTTGGTACCCCAGCTATTCAGCCAGGCATTGACGTCCTCTTCATCAATTGACTTACCTGCTTTGATTGATTCAAGCGCTTCGAGTGTATCCTGCCATCTAGAATCTTCCAGGCTTTGCCTAGCAATAAATTCCTTAATTGCTTGATTTATCAGATAACTTTTACTTCTATCAAGCTTTTTAGAAAGAGATTCAAGAGGTTTTTCGATATCATCGGGAATTCGAACACTTGTAATACTCATAACATATACCTCAACGTAGTCACATGTATTACATGTTAGTACAGTTAAAGTGGAATGGCTAGAGACATTTAGAACAGTGATATATGCACCAGCAGTTTTTTACGGTGTTATACCGCTGCAACATACTCCAGAAATTATATTTTTTAATAACTATCTAAATCTCATGCTAGTAAACTATTCGCAGTGAGTTCATGTCAAATGTTGAAATCACAAAATACTGCAATATGAGCATGAATTTCAGGATATATGGTCATTAAAAGAATGAAATTAGGGAAAACCCTAAATGGCGGTTTTCGGGTCGTTAGCAGTCGTCCAGAATTAACCAGTAAAAAACCGCCAGGAGGTGTCTCTGAGGGTCGGCTAACGGCTGCGGTTTCAATCTAATACTCCGAAACCTTTATAAGTCATATCGTTTCAAAAATTAGTTTAGTGACATCTTCAAATGAATTATTTGCAAGGGAACGCATCTCGTAAACCCTCTAGCAAAATCATGTCTATTGGTACTTTTGTATTATATGATTTTGCAGTATCAAGCTTCTCTGCCTTCTTTTCGAGTATCCTCATATAGTTTGCGCTTTTTAAAAGTAGTTTTTCAGGCTGGCAGTAAAACTGAGTATTACCTTCATATTTCAAGACCATATTAGCCGTAAAAAATCCAGAACCAAGCCCTGAGATGTAATATTCTAGTGCTAGTTTATCTGAACTATTCTCACTCGCTTTAATGGCTTTGTATTCGTCAAAATTTATTCCAAATACAGGAACAGAACTAACCATCAAAACCAGCACCAGAATTATTTTTATACTTTTCATGACTTCCTCTTTTTCAGTCAGTCTATCCCAAAACGTGTATACGTCACATCTTTCTCTCGTCGGGTTTGATATCGACATTAACTCAAGGAGGATTTTATGAAGATAATCGAACGTCCGCAGTCAACAGCGGACACTTTAGCGTTAACGTCTGAGTTAACTTGACGGCGAGTTTTTTTCGCCGCTCAAGTTGGACGATTTGATAGGTGTTTTTTGAAAACTACTTAACACCAGCAAAACCTCAAGAATCGGGGACAGACCACGTTTTAGGATGCTGAGTATAGAGTAAAAGACGAGAACATAACGAAAAATAATCGTGGTCTGTCCCCGATTAATTCGGTTCGATACCTCGGAATTGAGGTGGATGATGCTCTAGAAATAGCTGAACAAACAGAAATTTGAGGTACAGCGGTGGCAGTTATTCTAAATACTGCTCCCGATAGTAGTCATTCAGCTCACTACTATTTATAGCTTAATAGCTGATTTTACGAGAACTAGTGCTGGTGTGAGAGCACCAAGAGGAACCTTCACCATTCGGTTATAATTTCTATTCATAACTAGTTCTCGTTGTAACCAGGAGTCTTCGGTTTTATATGAACCCGCCCAAAATTCTCACTCTCGAAAACTATCGGCTCAGGTGACAGTCAGTCAGGAAGTAAAACTTTTACCGTTTGTTTTGGTGATCGACGCTGTTCCAATTCTTAATTCGGTTTTCCAAACTCATATCCTTTCCTCCAGTTCCGTAACACGTTTCTCCAGATCTGAGTCTCGTATCAGTCCGCTCAATTCTTTCAGTATCCAAACCAATCCTTTAGCACGAGACAGGTCTAATTCTTCTCTGCGTGCTTCACGGTATATCCTGGCTATCTAATGCTGACAGCCTTCAATATTGGACAATTTAGCTATTTTCTTAACTGCCATAGTGAATTACCTGTAACGTTTCTGTATATGGCTTACAGGGCTGTATAAAGGGCAAAAACGTAGCTCTAAACCGCCCTGCTATGTCTTGATTTAATCCAATTACCTTTATAGCAGATAAGGAGCGTAATACGAACATTTATTCATAAACAGATATGCAAACTGTTGCTCAGTGGCCTGAATAGTGTGTTTACTGTGGCGAGGTTACATTTCTAGTTACATTAGTACAGTCGATTGAGTGTCTTGAATAGCAATACAACTGATGAAGCCTGATGCCGGACGAAACACAACAGGAAATAGATATGGATAACCGAAAATAAATTATCTACGCTTAATGAGATAGCAAAAAATATCTGGGCTCACATAGTTTGATACGGAATTGTCATATTAATTTCGTAATTCATTATTTACACAGCGTATCAAAACAATTTACACAACTTAAATGAGGAGATTAGTACATGAGTGATTTACCCCAAGTCGGAAACCCGTACTACTTCGAGACAGTCTGCAACGCACAGGAAGCCGCTGAGGATTTGCCAAAACAACAACGTGAATTAATTACCAATGAGAAAGTTGTCGGCCTGATAGGTGAGCGTATCGGTGGAGCGCTGGAAGTAGGCATGCCAGTCAATCACATTGCATTTCTGATGATTGATTTGAAGTATGACTTGGTAGCTGGACATCTATTCGACATGAGACGTTCAGTTGATTTCAAACCCAAGAGCATGAAGAACGTAATCATGGACGCTTATGCACGCTTCAGAATTGCATTGCAAAACTCCAGCAAGGAAATGGAGTGGCTCCAGATTGATATGCTGAATGGTGCAGTGAGCGCGCTCCTCTCATTTGAGGACTTCAGGAAGCTAGTACCAACTCATTCGCCATTCCCTGCACTAATCTGCGTGGTTGATGGTAGTGATGTGGCAATCATCGGCACCGATAACAATCCAGATAACTGCAAAACCTCGATGTTTGAGCAATACCAGGGCTAAGAGTCAACCATGAAAATGGTTGCTTTTCCAGGTGCAACCTATGTCACATTTAGGCTCTTTTAGACTCTTTGAGTTACTTAGGTAAATGATATAAACTCATGATATAAAAGAGTTTTAGCGTATCTCGGAGAATTTGAAAGAGGTTTTGAACGGACTGTTAATAACTGGGTCGGCGGTTCGAGCCCGTCTCGAAGAGCCATACATAGCAAGGGTTTCAGCCTAATCAGGTTGGAACCCTTTCTTCTTTCTAGGCCATGCAGTGCTTCATGTAGTGCTTCTACGCATTGAAAAGGGAATATCCATCAATTCCTATTACATACGCAGTGGTTCAAGGTTAAAAGATGTCTGCTATCGACGGCGGTCACTCCGGGTCACGCACTACTTCCATTCTTTTATAGGGTCTCTATATACTGAAATTAATCATTCACTAGAATATGTCGAAACGGCATAACACCGAAATTACCGTCTCGGTATATATAACTGTTAGGTTCTCATTAGACAAAAGAGTAATCCAATGAACACAAATAATACTGATTTTAATAAACACGAACCCGGTCATGATCTTCAATTAGAACATGAAGACCCGACAATACGCTTTCTACATAGAGTCATCAGACTGGCTGTAAAAGTATTAGCCATTTTAATGGTTCTTGTGATTGTGTGGGGTATAGGCGACGTAATCTTTGTCTTATATCAGAGACTCACGGAACCGCCATTCATGTTGCTACAAATTAACGACATACTTGCAACATTCGGTGCATTTTTGGCTGTGCTAATCGCCATCGAAATATTTATAAATATCAGTATGTATCTAAGCACAAACGTGATTCCTGTACGCCTTGTGATTGCAACCGCACTAATGGCCATTGCTCGGAAAGTCATCATATTTGACTTTGAAAGAATCACTCCGCCATATATTTATGGCACAGCAGCAGTTGTTCTGGCATTAGGCATAACATATTGGCTTATTACAAAGAGAGCTTAGGAATGATATAGCCGACGTTAAAAATAATATCCGTGATTGTCAATTAATATGGCACTATTACTGGCTTTTGAACCACCTGGGCAGAACATCATGCAACGTCCACCAGACGATGCTCTTGAACCGTTGCTGACTCCGCTTTAGACTTGGTGTGTTGCTTTTGTATCCGTTATTTTGGTGGGCGAGATATGGTCATTTTATTTGGTAAATGGAGCGTGGCATGAGCATTCAGCATTCGCCTAAGATGCCAGTTAATGCACTGGTAACCCTTATGAACTTATAGCTAATGCAGTGCTTATCATTTTACAGTTAGGCTTTACGTACCTTGCGCCGATGCAGTCTTTATTTGGTACAACTGGCATCAACTTCAGTATATGGATGCGCATATTACTCATCGTTTCATCGGTGTTATTCTTAGCGGAGATGGAAAAGTATTTTGTGAGGCGTGAAAAAGCAGTTAAATTGTGGGATAAGTATAAGGTGATTGTCTCGAAACGAGGGTAATAATATGCAACGGTTCAAAAATATTCTTTGTGTTGTTAATACTGAGCTGAATGATACTTCCGCACTTGAACATGCGGCCAAATTAGCGGCAAACAATCAGGCAAGTCTAACTGTAGTCGAAGTAATTGATGAAATACCACCTAACACAACATTGTTCGAGCGTACGCTATCGCCTGTAGATCTCCAGAAAAAAATAGTGATTGAGCATCAAAAGAAGCTTGAAGAAATGGTTTCACCCTGGAGCAAAAAAATTGAAATAAAGTCTAAGCTGCTAACAGGGACATTATTTTTAGAAGTCATTTATGAGGTTCTTCGTAAAGAGCATGATCTTGTGTTCAAGATGGCTGAAAATGGTGGTTTATTGAATCGCATGTTCGGTAGTGATGATATGCATCTGTTGCGAAAATGTCCTTGCCCGGTATGGTTAGTTAAACCAAACTCACCTAAGTCTTATCAGAAGATATTGGCTGCTGTGGACGTTGATGATAATTACCCTTCAGAAGAGCTAAATACGAGAAATTTGCTTAATCTTCAGGTTCTCGAGATGGCGAGTTCATTAACTCTTTCAGAATCTGCTGAATTGCATATTGTTAATGTGTGGGAAGCAATAGGGGAAGGCGCAATGCGACATGGTTTTATTCATACGCCTGAAGATGAGATAAATGATTATGTGGAAGAAATTAGGCAAAAACTAAACCATAATTTAAAAACATTATTAGGCGAAATAACTGATAAATTGGGACAAGATTCCCTAGATTACATAAGTCCTAAAATCCATTTTATTAAGGGTCATCCGAGAATAGATGTTCCAAAATTCGCTGATAAAATTAATGCAGGTCTCGTAGTTATGGGGACAGTGGCGCGCACAGGCCTTCCAGGATTATTTATGGGCAATACTGCAGAAAGCATTCTTAACCAACTCGATTGCTCGGTGCTTGCTGTCAAGCCGCAGGGATTTGTCACACCGGTAATTCTAGAGGAACAGGATTGACAGTGTGTCTGAATTCTCAAACTAATCAGTACGTGTTGAATAGAGAGGCATAGCCCCTGGCTACCACCCTTCGGGGTAGTTTTTAATTCTGGGGAATGTCTCCAGGCTTGCGCCTGTTTCATAGAAGGAATTAACATCATTGATATTAATTGCGTATTTACTGTCCCAGAGACATTATTCTGCTAGCAGATCAACTTATGCCCTCGACATCATAGCCGTGTATGCTCCAGTGCGTCATTCCGCCTTTGACAACGTGGACATCTGAAAAACCATTCCTCGTTAGAATCTTTGCAGCTTTCTCTGAGCGGCGGTCTGTCGTACATACCAGGAGTATCGTCTTTTCAAGATTATCATCAAGTTCGGATATCCGCTGTTCGATTTCCTCGAGTGGCAGGTTGACTGACTGGGCGATATACCCTTTTTCACCATTATAATCGTCAGCAGTTCTAACATCGATCACCTGGATATCATCGCCTCTATCCATCATTGATTTCAGATCATCAACCGATATCATCGGCTTTTTTCTTAGCTGCGCAATTAGTCGTGGAATGAAAGCAACGACCGCTAGCAGGGCCAGTGCCAGCATTACCTTCTGGATCAGGTCTTCACCGCCGCCGATGGCTTCCCTGCCGGCATACCCCAGGTAGGTATAGGCAATGGCTCCGGGCAGCATAAAGATGATAGTGGCCACTGCATATTGCAGAAATTTTATACCGGTCAAACCTAGCGCATAGTTCAACAAATTAAAGGGAAACAGGGGCACCAGGCGGGTAAAGGCAACAAATCGCCAGCCCTCAGCTTCTACTCCGTCCATTAGCGTTTTGATCCGCCCGCCCGTTTTCCTCTCTACCCAGCCATGCGCCAGGTAGCGGGCTATCAGAAACGATGCTATTGCGCCCAATGTAGCACCGGTAAGGTTGACGAAAACACCCAGTACAGGGCCAAACAAAGCACCACCTGCCAGTGTCATCACCGAACCGGGCAGGAACAATACCGTCCCTGCTGCATAGATCAGGATGAAAATCAGCGGCCCTGCCACACCTGCCTGATTTATCCAGCTTTCCAGGGCAGCCGCATTAAATTGATCACGATAGATGATGGCGACCGCAATCCCTGCAGCAAGCACCAGAAACAGCAGAATCCGAGCCCATTTAGTACGGGTGTTAGTCGTCATTATTCTTTGCTCTCACCTGGCCCTCCCCACTGGCGACGGTTGATCGCGTACTCGGAAATCTTGCCACGGAACGGCAGCACTAACATTCCGGTAATCCAGCTAACATCTTTCGCATCATGATATTTGTGAATACCAATAGTCATCCCTTCATGCCCACCCCTGGGCTGATCTCGGTAGGTGCCAAAAAGCCGGTCCCACCATGGCAGGCTGAAACCAAAGTTGCTGTTGGCCTCGTCATCTTCTACCGAATGGTGTACCCGATGCATGTCCGGGGTCACAACAATCCAGCGCAGCACACGGTCCAGGCTCGTTGGCAGGCCCACATTACCGTGGTTGAACATTGCCGTGGCATTTAGAATAATCTCGAACAGGATAACAGCGATTACCGGCGGGCCAAGCAATAAAATGGTGGCAAACTTGATCAGCATAGAAAGAATAATTTCTAACGGGTGGAATCGGGCGCCAGTGGTGACATCATAATCCGGGTCTGCATGATGGACACGGTGCAAACGCCATAGCACCGGTATCGCATGCACCATCACATGCTGTACATAGATAACAAAATCCATGATGACAACCGATACGATGGAAGCTAGTAATGGCGATACATCGTAAACATTGAAAAAACCGTAGCCATGTTCTCTCGCGGTGAACGCAACACCGACTGCCGCCGCCGGGAACAGCACACGAAGTAAAAACGAATTAAAGAATACCAGCCCGATATTGTTCGTCCAGCGCAGAGTCTTCGACGTGGTCAAGCTACGCCTCGGTGCAGCGATTTCCCACAGGGCCATAATCAATAAGACACCAAAGAAAAACCCCATGCGTATCGGTTTTTCATTTGTCAGTATAAATTCTTCCAAAGACATGCTGCGGCTCCTGGTTTACTCTCTATTGGTACGTCTAGTGGTGAATAAGTTTCAATTATGTCTATAATTATAGATAATCAACTATTCAATTAATTACTTGAATTAGCTTACTAGCATCAACAACTATGTCAAGCAGTAACTTTAAACACGCTCTTTTCAACCAGTTTGCCCGTATCGGCAAGGCGCTGTCCAACGGCAATCGTCTGGAATTACTAGAATTTCTGGCCCAGGGTGAGCGCAGCGTCGATGAACTTGCTGGTATCTCGGGCCTGTCCGTAGCAAATACCTCTCAGCATTTGCAATTACTGCGACAATCCGGACTGGTGAGCTCACGCAAGGAAGGGCTTAAAGTCTATTACAAAGTCAGCAACAACGATGTTATCGAACTGTTGAGCATACTTCGCAGCGTTGCAGAGCGGGAACTCGCTGAAGTGAATCTTCTGGTGAATTCCTATCTTACCGTCAAAGACAATCTCGAACCGATTGCACGAGAAGAGTTATTAAAACGTGTCACAGATGGCCTGGTAACAGTGATTGATGTTAGACCAGGCGAAGAGTTTATAGCAGGCCACGTTCCCGGAGCCATCAATATTCCCCTGTCCGAATTGCATAAACACCTTGATGAATTAGAATCCGGACTGGAGATAGTCGCCTACTGCCGTGGCCCGCATTGCATACTAGCCTTTGATGCAGTCGCTGAACTCAGGAAACTGGGACTAAAAGCGAGAAGGCTGGAAGATGGTTACCCAGAATGGAAGCAGGCCGGGTTGCCGATCGAAAGCACTAACTCATAAACAAATTTCGGGGCAAATTCGGTCCGTTTTTTAAGCTTAGAAATTTGGTTAATTCATCAACACATTATTTTCACTATTGTTTACGTTCGGCTCTACATAACCCAAAATCGAGAAACAATACGCCCAGCCAGGCCAGGAGATAAAAAGAACCCAACCCCCTAAGATATTGCGAACACGTCAGATCACCTGGACGAGGAGGAATTTATTTTCATGGATACCACAAAACTTCAAGTAAGTGCATTGACACCGCAGGGACCAGGGGTTAACAATCCAAACAGAGGGAAAAGAGGGGGGAAAAGGAGAACGAGAAAAAAAAGAATGGATAAAAATGAAGAGGGGAATAAGGAAGAAGGGGGGAGGGGGGAGAAAAAGCGGCCATTGCCTGGGGGACCCAATCAGCCATTAACAATTGAAGAAGTTGATGTCATGCCGCCGCAGGAAGGCGAGGTTTTAGTCCGTATCATTGCGACAGGTGTTTGTCATACCGATGCCTATACCTTATCCGGTGCAGATTCTGAAGGTAAGTTCCCCTGTATTCTCGGTCATGAAGGCGGTGGTATTGTTGAGCAGTTGGGTGAAGGCGTGACCTCGGTGGCAGTCGGTGATCACGTGATCCCGCTGTATACCCCTGAATGCGGTGAGTGCAAGTTCTGCCTTTCCGGTAAAACCAACCTGTGCCAGAAAATTCGTGCCACCCAGGGTCAGGGTCTGATGCCTGATGGGACAACCCGCTTTTATAAGGACGGAGAACCGATCTACCATTACATGGGTACATCTACCTTCAGCGAATATACCGTACTGCCCGAAATATCACTGGCCAAAATAAATCCGCAGGCCGACCTCAAAGAGGTGTGTTTACTAGGCTGCGGTGTTACCACTGGCATGGGCGCAGTAACGAATGCTGCCAAAGTCACGAAAGGCGACACAGTCGCCATTTTTGGCCTCGGCGGTATTGGACTGTCTGCCGTTATCGGCTCGGTCATGGCAGGGGCCTCACGTATCATCGGCGTTGATATTAACGAAGATAAATTTCCATTGGCACGCCAGCTAGGAACAACAGATTGTATTAACCCGCAAAAAATAGATCAGCCGATCCAGGATTATATTGTTGAGCTGACTGATGGCGGTGTCGATTTTTCGTTTGAATGTATCGGCAATGTTGAACTGATGCGCTCCGCACTGGAATGCTGCCACAAAGGCTGGGGTGAGTCGGTGATCATCGGTGTCGCTGGTGCTGGTGAGGAAATCAGCACCCGCCCCTTCCAGCTGGTCACCGGCCGTGTATGGCGCGGAACAGCTTTCGGCGGTGTAAAAGGTCGTACTGAGTTGCCGGAATATGTTGAGCGTTACATGAAGGGTGAATTCAAACTGAGCGACTTCATCACTCACACTATGCCGCTGGAAAACATTAATGATGCCTTTGATTTGATGCATCAAGGTAAAAGTATTCGCAGTGTCATTCATTATTAAAATCAATAAGACGAATATCTGACATGAGCATGCAACTGATCAGCAGCAATAAACTGTTTGGTGGCTGGTACAAACGCTACAACCACCCCTCTACAGCTACACGCTGCCCTATGACATTTTCTATCTACCTGCCTCCACAGGTAGACAGCGGTACCAGAGTACCTGTGCTCTACTGGCTTTCAGGCTTAACCTGCACAGATGAAAACTTCATGCTCAAGGCTGGCGCCCAGCGGGTAGCTGCCGATCTCGGCATAGCACTGGTAGCACCTGATACCAGTCCGCGTGGAAACGGTGTTGCTGATGATGAAGATGATGCTTACGACCTCGGCCTTGGTGCCGGCTTTTACGTCAATGCGACAGAAGCTCCATGGAAAGCCCATTACCAGATGTATGAGTATGTTGTTCAGGAACTACCCGAACTGATAGAAGCAAATTTTCCTGTATTGACCGCCCGTTCGATCAGCGGTCACTCTATGGGTGGACACGGCGCCTTATCCATTGGACTGAAAAACCCGTTGAAATATCTCTCGATTTCAGCCTTCAGCCCAATCACCAACCCTCGGCACTGCCCATGGGGAGAAAAAGCATTCAAGGCCTATTTAGGACCTGATGAAAACACCTGGAAGGACTATGACAGCTGTGAATTGATACAGCGAACTGTTACCGGGCAGCAGCTACCTGTTTTAATAGATCAGGGTGATGCTGATGACTTCCTCGAAGAACAGCTAAAACCGCAGAACCTGATTGAAGCAGCCGAAAAAGCTGACTACCCGATACAGCTGCGCATGCAGCAGGGTTACGACCACAGTTATTTCTTCATCGCCAGCTTTATTGACGATCATTTGCGATTCCACGCTGAATATCTGACAAAATAATAAACATGCTTCAGAAACCGACTCTTGTTGTCAGTACTAGCTGATAATGTTTTCAGGTATTCTCTAAACAGACATGTCCCTGGACAGTGACAGAGCCGGATAAAAAAATCAGATGAAAACTCAACCTGAATTCCTTCAACTTCATGACCATATGCGACAGGTTATCGTCGGTCAGGATGCCCTGCTGGACAGGCTGATGACCGGCTTACTAACCGGCGGCCATATTCTGCTGGAAGGACCGCCCGGGCTGGCCAAGACCCGCGCAGTAAACACACTGGCAAGCGGTGTTCACGCCACATTCCAGCGTATCCAGTTTACCCCGGACCTGATGCCAGGTGATCTGACGGGCACCGACATCTATGATCCCAGGGAAAGCAGTTTTCGCTTTGTTAAGGGACCATTGTTCCATGAGATTGTCCTCGCCGATGAAATAAATCGCGCCCCGCCGAAGGTGCAATCCGCCTTGCTGGAAGCAATGCAGGAACACCAGGTCACGGTTGGCGATACGACACGTCACCTGCCGGACCTTTTCATCGTCATGGCAACACAAAATCCACTCGAGCAGACCGGCACCTATCCACTGCCTGAAGCCCAGCTTGATCGCTTCTTGCTGCACGTAGTGCTGGATTACCCCTCTGCTGAAGATGAATTACTTATCCTCAAACGTGACCGCGATCAGCACTATGGAGAGGATAAACTTTCATTGGGCTCACCTCTGCACCCGCAAACAGTATTGACTGCGCGGCGTGAAGTCGCCGAGATACATGTCGAGGAAATGCTCGAGAAGTATATCGTCGCCCTGGTCGGCGCAACACGCAAACTGGGCACATTGAATCCACAGTGGGAAGACTTCCTGATTGCTGGTGCATCACCCAGGGCCTCTATTGCCCTGCTGCGTGCAGCCAGTGCCACTGCCTATATCCGCGGGCGTGATCATGTAATTCCTGAAGATATTATTGAGATTGCACCTGATGTCATTCGTCACCGTTTAATTCTCGGCTATGCCGCACGCGCGGCAAATGTCTCCCGCGATGAGATCATTCAATACATCATTAATGAAACCCCTATTCCTTGAATAGAATAAAACGTAATTTGTCTCTGACCAAATGAAACAGTTCTGGAATCAAAGATGGTGGCTGGATGGCTTGATTGATTCTAAAAAAAATCAAAAATCACTTTCCACACCACTCCTTTCTCAGAAAGAAATTCTTGATTTACACGACCGCGTTGAACAGGACTTGTCCAGTCTGCAATATCAACAGGATATTGAGCACAGAGTGCATGGCGAAATGCACTCAGTCTATCGCGGCTATGGCATGGATTATGATGAAAGCCGCCCCTACTTAGCGGGTGATGAACTGCGATTCATGAACTGGCGTGCAACTGCCCGTACGGGAGAACCTCATATGAAGGTATTCCGAGAAGAACGAATGCCTGCCGTTTTCATTGTTGTTGACCGACGACAGAGCATGCGTTTTGGCACCCGTAAACGACTTAAAGTTACCCAGGCGGTGCGCGCCGCTGCCGTCACTGCCTTTTTCGCGCGTCTACGCAATGCCCCTGTAGCGGGTGTGCTGCTTGAATACACACAGGGAAACAGCCCTGGCACCAGACAGAAGCCGGCGTTGAGCTGGATTGCAGAAACCAGTAATGAAACCGGCATGTTTAACTTTATTAATGCCGCAAATATGCCCTGTCCCCCGCCCGTATTTTTGCATAACAGGAACCATGCCGAAGAAGATACAGAGAAGTCACTGTCCGATGTCATTAGATTACTCACTTCACTGCTCGCCCAGGGCAGTCAAGTTGTCCTTATTAGCGATTTTCATGACCTTGATGACTCGTGCCGGACCAGCCTGCTGGAGCTGTCAGTGAATCATCATTTAAAAGCTATTCATATCATTGACCCTGCAGAAAAAGAGATACCTGCCTGCGGCAGTTTACTGGTGCAATCTGGTGAGCGATTAATAACCAGGTTCAACAGTTCGGATGAGAAAACGAACGCCGAATACCAGCAGGCGGCTGCCAAACATATAGAATCTATACAGGCGATTTTTCGTTCGCTCGATGTACACTGCGACACTCTTCTGACTGAATCAGATCGCATTGAATCATTGATCAAGGACTGATGAGGAATGAGAGATGCTTTAACAGCGACAGACGCCATCCTCGACATTGAACTCCCTGCTGCCCCCGTAGAAAGCGGTCTGACCGTGACATTGACAGTAATTTCAGTCTTCATCCTGTTAAGCATACTAAGCTGGTTGATTTTGCGGCGTTACAACAGTTACCGCTCACAGGCCAGGCGACGTCTGCGCCAATTGCGACGCACTGTAAAAAACAGCGATGAGACAAATAGAACTATCGAGCAAGCCTCAGCTGATGTCAGGGAAACAGCCTTCCATCTAGCTCGCCTTTTCTGTGTAGGGGTCGGAATAAATGGCATAACACGTAGCACAGCGTTACCAGCTTATTTACATCAACATCAAGAACGCTGGCAACGCTTTACCAATGATCTCTCAACAGCCCGCTATGCCTGTAAAAGTACCCAGCCACCAAACCTTGACAGTTTGTTTAATGAAACTCTTTTCTGGCTGAAGCACTGGCCATGATTGTCGATGATATCGAATTTCTTTTACCTGGCTTCCTATGGCTGCTGCCAATATTAGGTTTGGCTGCATTTACCTGGCGAAGAACGGCATCTCGCCATAACAGTTCAAGCACACAGGCCAACAGGTTCATTTCACCTGGTTCAGATTTACCTGTCCGTCACCCATTGCTGACAAAGTTGACCGGTAGTTCATCCAGCCATGGTAATTCAACAAGATTGGATGCGGTTATCACCTGGATAGTGCTGGCTTTGCTGGTTCTGGCACTTGCCGAGCCCGTCAGAACAGGCTCCCGAATACCTGACCCGCGTGAACAGCGCGAAATCACCTTTATCGTCGATACTTCAGTAAGTATGTTGTTAAGAGACTATATTCTTGATGGTCAGCGGATAGACCGGATGAGTTTCCTTAAGAGCTTTCTGGATCGATTCGCACAGCAACTCGAGGGTGACAGAATATCTGTTATCGTTTTTGGTGATTCCGCCTATACCCTGTTGCCACTAAATGAAGACCTGCAGCTAACCCGGCGTATGCTGTCACGCATAAAAACAACCATGGCGGGTCGATTCAATGCCCTGGGAGAAGCCATAGCCCTGGGTGTTAAGGAGTCAATCAGTCGATCTGAAAGGCGCCGTATCCTGATTTTATTTACTGACGCCGATAGCTCAACCGATAGCATATCTCCGCTTGCAGCTGCAGAACTGGCCCGTGAAGCAGAGCTGCCGCTATATACCGTTGCCATTGGAGCATCGACGTATGATGCCGCTGAGAAGGAACTTGCCGGTCTGATCTACCATCCTGCAAATATCGACTTGTTGCAAAAACTCGCGGCACTGACAGGTGCAAAAAGCTACCAGGCTGGAAATGAAAAGGCGATGGATGAGGCGATCGCTGATATTGAACTTAGAGAAAAATACAAAAATGAAGTCATTCCAAGATATTTCAGTATTCCACTGTTTCCAATACCCCTGTTTGCAGGCCTGCTGATCTTGTCGCTCTACCAATTCGTTCGACTTGGCTGGAGCTCTTTCAGATGAGCGAATCTATCGGTTTACTAAGCCTGTGGTTACATTCAATCTACTGGCGCGAACCGCTATGGCTATTTCTGGCATTACAACCCCTGTTACTGTTTCTTTTTCAACACACAAGAAGAAAAAGAAAGCTGGACCGTTATGCAGACCCTCACCTGCAGGACTGGGCAAGCTGGCAGCACATAAATAGACCGCGAGATTGGCTGTCAATATTCTTTTCACGTCAGACGGCATACATCATCGGCTGGCTATTGCTGGCAGTTTCTATGGCTGGACCTCGTCTCCTGATTGAGCAGCCTGCCAGGGTAGAAGTTCCTGATATGAACATCATGATGGTGGTGGATGTATCACGATCTATGCAGTCTCGAGATCTTCAACCAAATCGTTTGCGGCGAGTACAAATTGAAATATATGAACTGCTCCAGCGTGCAGTGAATAAGCGCATAGGCATCATACTCTATACCGCCAGGGCGCACCTTTTCGTGCCACTTACCAGTGATATGGATGCATTAAAATACTACCTCGAACTAATAGACTCGATTCCGCTGCCAACTTCAGGCAGCTCACCGGCTAGCGCGCTGGAACTGGCACTGAATGAAATAGAACAGGCAAACTCCGGCGAGAAGTCTGCGATCCTGTGGTTTACAGATGGTGACTTTAGCAACAGTGCGTATACGGTTAATAACAGCGAGTCCGTAAACAATCTTGACGCTATCGCAGAGCGTCTTTTTGATGCATCAATCCCGCTCTACATACTTGGCATGGGCAGCGCTGAAGGTGAGGCAATACCGATGCCAGATGGCAGCTGGCTGCAGTACCAGGATCGTCCAGTCATCTCTCGCATGAATGAAAAAATACTTACCGAGCTGAGCGATAAAACTGATGGCCGTTTCATCATCGCACAGAATGACGACAGCGACTGGCACAGCCTGCATGACGAGGGTATGGGCATAAACACACAGGCTAATAAAAATATCACTGGGAATGACGAAGTAGTTTGGCAGGAGCTTTATCCCTGGACTTTATTTCCTGCCATTTTAATGCTGTTTCTATGCTTTATGCCGTATCGTCTAAAGGTAGCGAATTTAACCTGTTCGTTGTTTCTTGGCTGTATGCTTATGCCTGCGCTGTTACCTGCAAACACAGCATCAGCTGATGATCAAACACTGACGGAGACAATAAAGATCGAACGTCAGGCCTACCACGCACTATTAGCAGAAGAGTTCTCACTTTCTGCCAAACTATACCGCAGACTACCCGGCTTCAAAGGACGTTTTGGTGAAGGAGTTAGTCGCTACCGCATGGACCAATATACCCAGGCTATCACTCAATTCAACCAGGCAGTGCTGCTAGCCAACACGGACCAACAACGCGGCAACGCTATTTACAATCTGGCCAATGCGACATTCAACACCGGGAACTATGCTGCTGCAGCAACACTATTTCGTGATGCACTGCTTTACCAGCCATCACACGCAGCATCAAGAAACAATCTAGCCATTAGCCTGTCTTTGCAGCAAATGATTGAACAGACAAATACAGCAAGGAATTGCAAACCGGATGGGTATCTGGACCACGCACTGCCCGCGCTCAGCAGGGCCTGGATATCAATGACAGTGGTTCCGTGTCAATTGATAATGACGAAGAAAGAAAAAACATGACCATTCCATTGCCGCAACTCCCCCCGGAAGAACTTGAAATACTCCTTGCACGCGGGACTGGCCCATGCAAATCTTGTCAACAGAAAGCAGTCAACACTGGCGATTAGCATGTCCGATTGACAATCAGTCATAGGGCGTGGATGTTACTGAGGCACGCATACGCATGAGGAACTTGAAGATCGACAGCAATTACTATGGAAACGCTTGTTTGAAATGGAGGAAGGGTTTGCTGCACCACTTGAACATGCTAAATCAGTTCCAGGTGTATTGCCATGGTAAAGTTTCAAACGTCATTACTACTGGCCCTTCTCTGTCCGTTTTCGGTATTGGCAAAACCATTTCTTGAAGTGCAAATAAAAAGTTATGACATTGAACTGGGAAAGCCTGCCTACATAAAAATTACTGCTGAAGGACTGCAGAGTGACCTGTCGTCACTCCCTCTCCACGTGCTTAGCGAACACTTCGTTCTTGATAGCAAAGACCTTATTACTGAAACAGTTGAGCAGAGAGTGAGTGAAAGTAAACCTGGCAGAAATGCTCCAATCCGGCGACAAACATTAAGCCTGAAACTCTATCCGAGGCAGACGGGTGAATTCCGAATACCCGCGTTTAGTTTAGATAATCTCAGCAGTGATGAAAAAGTGTTAAATGTTGAAGAGGCCACTACCAGGGGAGAGAAAATCTCTTTGCACTGGTCCCTCTCATCATCAGAGGCATGGCAGCGGGAACAGACCCTCGTTTCTCTCAAAATAACAATACCGGAGGAATATGCAACCATCAAACTCGCAAAACCAGCAGTAAACGGATTCGAAGTAAATCCTTTACCTGTTTACCGTAAATGGATAGAGGAAAAAGAAAATGGCCAATCAATAATAACAACTGGCTGGTCCTTACTTCCTCTTAAACCAGGCAATCTGACTATCGACTTACCAGCGATTGAATATCATTTGAATGGTGTCACACGGAGAACCTTCTACCTGCCAAAAATAAATCTTACAATTCACCCATTACCTAACTATCTACCACCGACTATACCAGTAGGCAAAATTGAAATTGAAACCTCAGTCACACCAAGTGGCATGCTTAAAACAGGTGAGCTCGCCTACTGGCATATTTCAATAAATAGTACCTCACTAACACCTTACTGGCTTCCACCACTGCTTCGACAGGTAAAATCTGATGACACTATCCAGTTCTACCCGGCCAACAGTAAACGCAGTACTCGTCCTGATAGCATTGGAGTTAATGGACGCGTTGAGCACACAGTTCCATTCAAGACCCGGAAAAATGGAACAACAGTTCTTCCTGATTTAAAAACACTGTACTTCGATCCAACCACAGGCAAACTGGAAACTGTGATACACAAAAATGAACGCCTAGTATCATCGGGAACAGCCGTGCGCATACTTGCGCCTCTTACCGTTGCAGCATTCGCGCTGTATTTATCCTTTTTGTTGTTTCGATATTGGAACAAGCGAATCAGGTACGCTAAACAACGCCAGTCAGCACTTGCGCTGATGCGCAAGGCAAGTACCGCAGCAGATCTACTGACAGGACTCAGGCAGCTAGGAAGTGTCGAGGGCTGGCCTTCCAATATCACATTATCTGAGTGGCTGAAGCACTGCCAGGATAAATATAAATGTGACAACAATCTTGAACAATTACTGGAGGAGCTATCATGTCATTATTACGGAAGCTGCGGCCAATTCGAATTACACAATAAGCCAGATAGCCGATTTCAGATAATTCAGTCGACTATTGTTGAGCAAATGACGTCACCACGGAAAAATATGGCGACTACCCCGGATCAGCAACCACCTTACCTGAAACCAGCGATATGGGATCCAGATCCTCGATTTCATTGTCCGTGTAATGGGACCCGCTTTCTGACAAGCTAGCCAAAAGACAAATCGTGCCTTGCCCCAGTTGGTAAATATATCCCCTGACTAATTTTCCTTGCTACAGGTATTGATGCCCAATAGCGCATAGGGAGGACACCAGCCAATGGCTGCAGTACCTAGAAGCACAAGGCCTAATGCACCCCACCAGCTTTGATAATAAAACCCGGCACCAAGTACTGCAAACCCGGCCAGAACACGTACTACTCTATCTACATTACCGATATTTGATTTCACTTTAGGTCCTCATGCTAAAGAAGAACGGATGAAAGCAATGATATCACCCAGATCTCAGTGAATTAATTACCTGGAGAGATATAAATACGAGGAATTATTTTTCAGCACTACAGGTGTTAAATCCCAAAAATGCATATGGAAGACACCAGCCGATAGCTGCCGTTGCCATAAGAACCAGGCCAATGGCACCCCACCAGCTTTGAAAATAAAATCCAGCTCCAAGTGCTGCGATACCTGCAATCAGGCGTAGAGCTTTATCCGCATCGCCAATGTTTTCTTTCATCTAAATTCCCTCATCATGATATATAAGCATTAGTGTGCAATATCACGAATTGGCTTTCAGTGACTATGTTACAAAAGACGGTTAAATACGTTGTAGAACAATAAATATTAGCGATCTATTTCTGTCCGGTGCCGCTTCAAAAACTCATCAGCCCCTTTTGCCAGGTAACGCAACTGGGTAATTGCTTTCTCGGTGAGCGGCCTGAGTTCAGCGGGTTTACAATCGAGAGCCTCAGCACCCGCATTGAACACTAGAATAACCATCGCCTCGGCCTGGACCTTGGCGTCAGCAATCGGGTAACCCTGGTTTAATTGAATATAATCTGCAAGCTCCATAATAAAATACTGCAACTCACGTGATACTGCTTTGCGATATGCCAGCGATGTTCCGGACCTTTCGCGTAACAGCAGGTGAAAGACATGCGGGTTGTTATAGATATACTCCATAAAGGTTTCAACTGATACACGTATCACGCTACCCTGACCACGCATACGTTGACGCGCTTTACGCATTAATTGCCTCATCGCTGCCCCACCTTCATCTACCAGCGTCAAACCAAGTTCTTCCATATCCTCGAAATGACGGTAAAACGAGTTGGGAGCGATACCTGCTTCCTCGCCACTTCTCGCACAGGCTACGGACGCTGCGAACCACGATAGCTGGCGAAAGACGGGCTCTACCGATATGCCGGCGTGTTTTGCGCGCTTTGACTCCGTTTCCGCTTTCATATTCAGGCGGCTGCAACAATCTGCGCTATTTGGTCATATCGCGGCTGCGGCGTGATTTGCCGCCCGTTATTGTGTTTGTTCTTCGCGCCGGATATTTTGACGCGCTTGTACATTGTTTAGCCTTCAGGACTGCGCTGTTTTATTTAAGCCATTTTTAGTATCATGATTATTATATGATGACTGATATATGATTAGGATAAGAACACCTGTGTCATTTTTGGTTTTGGTGTGTGAATTCTGTATATTTGATGATCACTCGTGATTCTGTGATATAATTAGCTTGAGCAGGATTGTCTTTATGGTCTTGCCATTCTGTATTCTGCTGGATTGACTAGGATTGCTTGCTCATTGGTTGTGGCATTTTATACAAATAATTCTGTGACATGGATCCAACGTTTATATGAATAAGTATTAATTTAAGGAATATCAGCTGTTGATTCTGGCACTCTGAATGGATGTATTAGGTCTGGTGGATTGCAACCTCAATTTTGCAAACTGCATGATTTGGTGTTCAGTATTTGTGTATGCTCAGAAATGCTACGCTCGTGTAGTCTCGTTTATTTTCTGTATTTATGGGCTTGTAGTATTGGTGACCTTTGATGTGGACAGCACTTTTTGCTGGTGACCTTTCTGTCTTGGTGGTCTATCAGTTCTTTTGACTCACATATGGGGACGATAAGTATATTCGGATCGTTCATCAAGGATGGCAAACAGCAGGCCTCATATGGAGGAGGAGCTTTATAGCTATAATGTGGTTTCATGGATACAGTGGGTACCAGCTAGGTATCAATTAGGTCTGACCAAGTATTCAATCTTTTTGTGCTGTGTTGGATGAGTTTGGAATATACCAGCATGAACTAGGAAGAATGAGTTCCTGTTCCATATGAATGCTACCATGTGGGCTGCAGGATTGCTGAGCTAGAATGTTCTGTTCTGTCCTTTGAAGGAGTATGAAGTACTCATGAATAGAGATAAACGAATTTTCGCTGGCAAGTAGGTGTTAATGGTTTGATGCAAGTAAAACGTCGGTAGTGGATTGATGAGATCTGTAATGTTCAGGGGTACAAGGAGAAGAAGGATCAAAGCTTTTGGAGGAGGATTGAACCTTCTGTAGTAGAAAAAGGATTTGGTTTGTGTACTGAATGAGAAATTTAGTCTAATCGGTGAACTTCAGCTCTTGACGCTGTATGACTACTTCGATTAAGCAGACGTAAATCGCCATGTGAATGATTTTGTACGCTCAGGCTTGCGTCACCGTCAGTGGAAGCTAACCAAAACATCAACTGCGCCTTATGTCAGTAACCAATCTTGTCGCGCCGGAGGAACTGGATTGCTCTCCGTTTTTTCCACGCCTTCCGTCGTCAGCCGAATCTTTACCAACAACGCATCCGATCGATCTCCGGTGTGGTAGTCCTGCACAAGAGCCAGGTAAATCTCCAGGATTTGGTATACCGTGAGAGAGATTCATTACTTTCATTACATCGACTGGTTAAACCCGACCTCGGAAGCAACGATTCGCAACAGCAAAAATACTGGCATAAACACACAGTAGTGGGATTTTCAAATGTTATGCTGACTTTCTACTTGATTAAAATTGCAGACTAGTAAAGTCCAGCAATTTAACATTAATGATGAGTAGCGTTTGCTCCTTCTACCATACTGAGAAGTTTCTTCCGCGCCTTCGCAAGCCCCGTTAAATGATTCTTCAGTACTAACATTAATTCCTTCTCCTGCTCCGTGGTCAGGCATCCATCGCACTTGCCGTTAGCACGTAGCCAGTTAGTCAAGTAATTACTGTTGAATATCGATTCCTGATATGCCGCTTTCGGTACTGTCGCGAACTTCTTCCACAACCGCTGGTCGTTGAGAACGAACGCGGCGCTTAAACCGGCAACGTTCTTCTCGGTGTTTCAGCAGCTTGCGGATAGCTGTTCAGCAAATAGAGCAGGCTATTTGATACTCTGACAGCATGTGTAAAGTGCGTAACTTCCGTAAAGATGCGCGCACTTTGCGACGCGGGTAACGCTGGTCATTGTCGCCGCGTTGCCTGGTGCGCCAGCAGCCGTGACCGGTCCATCGGCGGCGGTAGAAACGGTAGATAACGAC